>NZ_MEDO01000026.1 GCF_001724815.1 Arenimonas sp. SCN 70-307
GTCGCTCGGCTCACGCAGCCCCGTGGAGTACCGAAAGTCTCTGGGAATCGCTGTCTAATCCGTCCAAGTTTTCTGCCGCACCCCCGGGTGGTCAATTTTGGGCGCGCATCAACATTACCTGCGATGGGACCAGGTGGACATGAGCCGTCGCGTGGCGTGGATCCATCCGGACGAGGCCAAGGCCGGGAGGGCCATTGGCGTTCCCTTGAACGAGGACGCGCTCGACGTTCTGCGTCGGCGTCTGGGACGGCATCCGGAGTACGTGTTCGCCTACCAAGGCCAACCCGTCGCCCGGTGCTCGACCAGGGCATGGAAGCAAGCGGTGGCAAGGGCGGGCATCGAGCCCGGCTTTCGTTGGCACGACCTGCGGCACACCTGGGCGTCCTGGCACGTCCAGAACGGCACGCCGCTGCAGGAGCTGATGGAGCTGGGAGGGTGGGCGAGCTACGAGATGGTGCTTCGGTACGCGCATTTGGCGGCCGATCACCTGCGGGGCGCGGCCAGCCGCATCGATGGCACGTTTTTGACACACAAACAAAAGCCGCAACTCGTGCGGCTCTCGTAAGTGTTTGAATTATGTGGTGGCCGGGGAGGGAATCGAACCCCCGACACGGGGATTTTCAATCCCCTGCTCTACCAACTGAGCTACCCGGCCATCCGTCGCACCGGCGGGGCCGGGCGAGCGCGAGATTCTAGCCGAGGCGGCGAGGGCGAGGCAAGCCGGTTCATGGCCGTAAATGGGTTCTGAATGCCCGGTGGCGCCCCGCTGGGCGGCTCGCGGGCCCCGGAGTAGGGTTGGGTGGTGGCCTGGTCGGGGCCATCGCCAATGGAGAGCTGCCATGAATGCCCGCATCGCCCTGTCTGGATTCGCCGCCGTCCTCGCGCTCGCGCTCGCGTTCCCGGCCTTCGCATCCGAGCCCGCCAGCAAGGAAGAGCAGCGCCTGGCCCTGCTCAACGCCCACGCCGGCGAGCCGGTCACGCGCGTCAAGTTCCTGCGCCCGCTCCATTCCTACGAGATGGTCGGTCCGCTCAACGTGCTGGTCTGGGAAACCCCGACCCGCGCCTGGCTGCTCGACCTGCGCAAGAGCGACGCCTGCCAGTACCTCGATCGCGAGTTCAAGATCTCGATCGACACGCTCACCGACTCGATCAATTCCACCAACGGCTACGTCCGCGCCCGCGGCGGCCAGATCTGCCGCATCGATCGCCTGCGCGAGGTGGACGTGAAGGCCTGGAAGGACGCCGAGCGCCAGGCCGGCATCCGCAAGTAAGCCAAGAGGAGAACCCCCATGAAAACCCGTCTTGCACTTCTCAGTCTTGCCGCCGCGCTGTCCCTGATGGTCGCCCTGCCGGCCTTCGGCTCCCCGGCGGCGAGCAAGGACGAAAAGCGCCTCGAACTGCTGGCCGCCCATGCCGGCGAGCCGGTCGAGCGCGTGCGCTTCATCCGCGCGGTGCACGCCTACGAGGTGGTCGGCCCGCTCAACGTGCTGATCTGGGAAACCCCGTCCAAGGCCTGGCTGGTGGACCTGCGCCAGAGCGCCGCCTGCCGCCACCTGGACCGCGACTTTGCCATCGGCATCGACACCGTCACCGATTCGATCAACACCCGCAATTCCTACATCGTCGCCCGCGGCGGCGTGAACTGCCGCGTTGATCGCATCCGCGAAGTGGACGTGCCGGCCTGGCGCGAGGCCGAGCGCCAGGCGGGAATCCGCGACTGAAGCGCGTGGCTCAGCCCGCCGGCGGCACGTAGCCGGCGGGCTTTTCGGCGCCTTCGCCGAACAGGAATTTTTCCATCTCGCCCTCCAGGAAGGCCCGGTGCTTCGGGTCCAGGGGCGAAAGCCGGTTCTCGTTGATCAGCATGGTCTGGTGCGCCAGCCACTGCTGCCAGGCCTCGCGGCCGATGTTCTCGAACACGCGCTTGCCCAGCGGCCCGGGCCAGGGCACGAAGCCCAGGCCCTCGGTCTCGGCTTGCGTCTTTTGGCAGAACACGGTGCGGCTCATGGCAATTCTTCCAGCAGTTTCTTGACGGGGGCGGGCAGGCCGAGCTCGTGCAGGCGCTCGCGCGGCTGCCAGCGCAGGTCGGCATTATCGCCCGTCGCGGCGCCGGCGTCGGCGACGCGCCAGCGCAGCGGCTCGATGTGCAGCCGGTAGTGGCTGAAGACGTGTTCGAACACCGGCAGCGGCTCGCCGGCGTCGAAGTCGGCGCGGGCGTGGCTGGCCAACAGCGCACGCGCTTGGTCGTGGTCGCTCGCTTCGGGCAGCGACCACAGGCCGTTCCACACGCCCTTGCCGGTCCGGCGCGCCAGCAGGATGCGGTCGGCCTCGTCGTGCAGCAAAAGCATCAGGGTGCGCCGCTCCGGCAGGGGCTTGCCGGGCTTGGCCCCGGGCAGCTGCGCCACGCGGCCCTCGCGCCGCGCCACGCAGTCGTCCTGCAGCGGGCAGAGCACGCATGCCGGGTCGTGGCGCGTGCACAGCGTGGCGCCGAAATCCATGATGGCCTGGGTGTAGTCGGCCAAACGCGTTTCCGGCAGGTGCGACTCGCTCAGCGCCCACAGCTGCTTCTCCACCGGCGCGCTGCCGGGCCAGCCGTCGATGCCGTGGTAGCGCGCCAGCGTGCGCTTGACGTTGCCGTCGAGGATGGGGAACCGCAGCCCGTGCGCCTGCGCCAGGATCGCGCCGGCCGTGCTGCGGCCGATGCCGGGCAGGGCGGCGAGGGCGTCGAAGTCGGTGGGAAGGTCGCCGCCGTGTTTTTCAACGCAGACCTGCGCCGCCTTGTGCAGGTTGCGGGCGCGGGCGTAGTAGCCCAGGCCCGCCCACAGCGCCAGGACGCGGTCGCCGTCGGCGGCGGCGAGCCCGGGCAGGGTGGGCAAGGCATCCAGGAAGCGCGTGAAGTACGGAATCACCGTCTGCACCTGGGTCTGCTGCAGCATGATTTCCGACAGCCACACGCGGTAGGGCGTGCGCGGATGCTGCCAGGGCAGGTCGTGGCGGCCGTCGCGGTCGAACCAAAGCAGGAGCCGTGCAGACAGGTCGCTCACGGTTCCCCCGAAGGCCCAGGGTCGGTGGATGGCGGCTCTTCCTCGATTCGGATGCGAACGCCTTCCAACTCCACGCCCTCCACCACCATCGACGGCGTGCGCAGCTCGCCGACCAGTGGCGGCAAGGGATTGGCTTCACCGGCTTCGAGCCAGGCCATCAATTCAGACGGCGCGAATCCGGCCTCGAGCGTGGTCTCGTCGCGGCGCAGCAGCAGTTGCAGCGGGCCAGTGAGGTCGCTCGCCCCCGTGTAGCCGAGGGTCAGCGCCAGCGGCGCCTGCGACGACACCATCGGCTCGGGTAGCGTGGGCCAGGCCTCGGGCCAGTTCGGAAGTTCGCCCTGGAGCTCCAGCGCCAGCGAATCGCCGGACGTGAGCTCGCCGGCGCCGCTGAAGTCGGGCAGCGGCGAGCGCGCCTTCCACTCGATGCGCTCGGCAATCAGCCGCAGGGGTTCGCCGGAGGCTTCCAGCCGGCCATCGAGCGCCAGCGACCACGGCAGGTCCAGCGTCTCGTCGCGCAGCTGCCCGGCCGAATTCAGGCGCAGCGCGGTGTCCAGTCCGGCCGTACCGGCTTCGAGCTGGGCGGCGAAGCTGATTTCGCGCGTGGCCTGCAGGAAGCGCCCCGAGGCGTCGATGCTCGCGGGCTGGCCCGGCGCGAGCTTCGGCAGCGCCAGCGACAGTGATTCCACGCGCCAGTCGCGCGCGGTGAGGCGGCCATCGCGGATCGAAACGCCGTCGGTGAGCGTGGGCAGCTCGGTTTCGCCGGAGTCCGGACGGCCGTCGAGCCAATCATTCAGCGCGGCCATGTCGAGCGCCGGCGATTGCAGCGCGATGCGCGTGATCACCACCGGCCCGTCGCCCCACACCGTGGCCCACGGCAGCGAGACTTCGACCTCGCGCGCCGTGAGCATCGGCGCCGCGCCGCCGGGCTGGCGCGCCACCAGGTTCGGGATGCGCAGTCGCGGCTCCGGTCGCAGCGAGTAGTCGGGTGTTCCGGAGAACGAGAACTCCAGGCCCTGCGATTTGCCCACCGCCGAAAGCACGGTGTTGGCCAGCCGCACAGGCTCGAGCTGGCGGTCGACCCACCACGCCGCCAGCAGCGCCAGCGCGGCGAGGACCGCCAGGACCTTCGGCCAGCGGCGCTTGCGCGGCGCGTCGGTCATCCGGCGCCGAGCGATTCCGGCAGCAGCGCGTCCACGAAACCCTCCGGGTCGAACACGCGCAGGTCCTCGGGCTTTTCGCCCAGGCCGATGAAGCGGATGGGCAGGCCGAACTCACGCGCCAGCGCGAACACCACGCCGCCCTTGGCGGTGCCGTCGAGCTTGGTCACCACCAGGCCCGTGACCTTCACCGCGGCATGGAACTGGCGCAGCTGGTTGAGCGCGTTCTGGCCGGTGGTGCCGTCGATCACCATCAGCACCTCGTGCGGCGCGCGCTCGTCGAGCTTGGCCAGCACGCGGCGGATCTTGCCCAGCTCGGCCATCAGGCCCTGCTGCGTGTGCAGGCGGCCGGCGGTGTCGGCGATCAGGATGTCCACGCCGCGGGCCTTGGCCTGCTGCAGGCCGTCGAAGGCCACCGAGGCCGGGTCGGCGTCCTGTCCCTGGGCGACCACGTGCACGTTGTTGCGCTCGCCCCAGATCTTGAGCTGCTCGACCGCCGCGGCGCGGAAGGTGTCGCCGGCGGCGAGCATCAGGCTGTGGCCGTCGAGCTGGAAGCGGCGCGCCAGCTTGCCGATGGTGGTGGTCTTGCCGACGCCGTTCACGCCGACGGTGAGGATGACGAAGGGCCGCGCGTCCTCGCGGATCTCCAGTGGCTTGGCCACCGGCCGCAGCATGGCCAGCAGGTCGCTGCGCAGGGCGCGGAAGAGGGCGGCGGCGTCGGCGAAGTCGCGGTCCTTCATGCGTTTGCGCAGGCGCTCGACCACCTCGGTGGTGGCCGGCACGCCCATGTCGGCGCTGATGAGCGCGGTCTCGACTTCGTCGAGCAGGTCTTCGTCGAGCCTGGGGTTGCGCGAGAACAGGCCGCCCAGGCTGCGGGCGAACAGGCTGCCGCCCAGCACGCCCTTCATGGCCTCGCGGCCCTCGGCGCGCTCGGCCTCGAGCCGGGCGGCCTTCTCTTCCTGGTGCACGGTGAAGGCGCGGGCCAGGTCCTCGGGGCTGAAGCTGCCGCCGGCCGGCGCGGCCGGCTTCTGGGGCTTGCCGGGCTCCGGCTGCGGGGGTTTTTTCTTCAGGAAATCGAACATCGCGCTGCTTTCGCGGACAATGGTGGCCATGTTAGCACCCGGCCCCATTCGCCCCGGATGAACCAGCGAAGCAAACCACGCCCGCCGGGCAGCGTCCGCATCATCGCCGGCCACCTGCGCGGCTCGAAGCTGCCGGTGCCCGACCGCCCCGGCCTGCGGCCCACGTCCGACCGGGTGCGCGAGACCCTGTTCAACTGGCTGCAGCCGGTCCTGCGCGGGGCGCGGGTGCTCGACCTGTTCGCCGGCACCGGGGCCCTGGGATTCGAGGCTGCTTCACGCGGCGCCGGCGAGGTGGTGCTGGTCGAACGCGACCCGGGCCTGGCGGCCGGGCTGCGCGAGCAGGCCACCCGGCTCAAGGCCGGCCTCCGGGTCGAGAATGCCGACGCCCTGGCCTGGCTGGCGCGGCCGCCGGCCGGGCGGTACGACCTGGTGTTCCTGGACCCGCCCTTCGAGGCGGGGCTGTGGCAGGCGGCGGCCGTGGCGCTGGGCCCCTGGCTGGCCCTCGGGGCGCTGATCTACGTCGAAACGCCGCGCAACGCGTCGCCAAACCTGCCCGCGGGCTGGCAGCGGCACCGCCAGGGCCAGACCCGCGACGTAGAATTTGCCCTGTACCGGACAGCCGCCGGCCCGACGGCGCCGGGCGCTGATACACTCGGACCTGAATCCACCCCGCAGGGCGATCGACAGGAATGAGCCAGGCCAAGACCCGCGTCGCGGTTTATCCCGGCACGTTCGACCCCATCACCAACGGCCACATCGACCTGGTCGCCCGCGCGGCCCCGCTGTTCGACCGGGTGGTGGTGGGCATCGCCGAAAGCCCGGGCAAGGGTCCGGCCCTGCCGCTGGCCCAGCGCGTCGAACTCGCGCGCATCGCCCTGGCCGGGCACGCCAACGTCGAGGTGGTGGGCTTCCACTCGCTGCTGGCCCACTTCGTGCACGAAATCGGCGCCGGCGTACTGCTGCGCGGCCTGCGCGCGGTGTCGGACTTCGAGTACGAATTCCAGATGGCCAGCATGAACCGCCACCTGATCCCGGACGTCGAGACCCTGTTCCTGACGCCGGCCGAACAACACAGCTTCATTTCTTCCAGCCTGGTGCGCGAGGTCGCGCGGCTCGGCGGCGATGTCTCCGGATTCGTCCATCCGGCCGTCGCGCAGGCCCTGGCCGCCAGGTGGAAGCAGTCGTAGTCGCACACAACTCACATAAAGAGGTATCGCCATGACCCGTGCTCTTGTCCCCGTCGCCCTGCTGCTCTCGGCCCTGGTGCTCTCGGGCTGCCAGAAGGAAGAAGTCGTCGAAGCCGGCCCGGTCGAGCTCACCGCGCCCACCGGCAGCGACGACGCCCAGTGGAAGGCCTATCTGGGCCAGGTCATCGGCCGCAACCAGGAAGGCGTGACCGACCGCGTCTTCTCGTACTACCTGCCGATGGGCGCCAGCGAGCCGGCCGAGGGCGACCAGGACGGCAAGACCATGTACGACCGCCAGCTCGAGAACGTCAGCGCCGTCGTCCAGCGCACCGTGCTGCCGGGCAACATGCTCGCCTTCGGTTCGCCCGACAGCGCCAAGATGGCCGACCTGGTCGTTTCCGCCTTCACCGGCGCCGACGCCAACGCGCTCAAGGGCTCGCAGGTGCTGTTCATCGGCAAGGCCGAGGACGCCGACCGCGTGAAGGAGGCCGTCGAGGCCGCCGGCGCCCGCTACATCTTCGTCGAGGCCAAGTAAGCCACGCCGCGCGCGCCGCCCACCGGCGGCGCGCGTCGCGGGGACGCCCGCCATGTCCCTGCTGATCAACAACCTTTGCATCAACTGCGACGTCTGCGCCCCGGCCTGTCCCAACACGGCCATCTCCCAGGGCGAGACGATCTACGAAATCGACCCGGCGCTCTGCACGGAGTGCGTGGGCCATTTCGACGAACCCCAGTGCGTGGTGGTTTGCCCCGTCGAGTGCATCGACCTCGACCCGGCCAATCCCGAAACCCGGGAGCAACTGCTGGGCAAATACCACGCGCTCACCAAAGGACGCTCCGCCGCATGATCCGTTTCCTGTTGCCCGTCGTGCTGGCGCTGCTTTCGCCGCTGGCCCTGGCCGACGCGCCGGCCCGCAAGGCGCCGCTGCACGACGCCGGCATCGCCAGCGCCAATGCCTACGCCACCGACGCCGGCATGGAAGTGCTGGCCAAGGGCGGCAACGCCTTCGACGCCGCCATTGCCGTCAGCGCCACGCTGGGCCTGGTCGAGCCGGAGAGCTCGGGGCTGGGCGGCGGCGGTTTCATGCTGCTGCGCGTGGCGGGCGACGGCCGCGAGGTGTTCATCGACGCGCGCGAGCGGGCGCCCTACGCCGCCACCCGCGACATGTTCCTCGACGCGGAAGGCAATGCCGTGCGCGACCGCTCGGTGAACGGCGCGCTGGCCGCGGCCATCCCCGGCCTGCCCGCCGGGCTCGACCACCTGGCGAAAAAGTACGGTCGCCTGCCGCTGCGCGAGTCGCTGGCCCCGGCCATCCGGCTTGCCAACGAAGGCTGGCGTTTCGGCCCCAAGAACGCCGCGATGCTCGGCTGGCGCCGCGAGGTGCTGGCGCGCAGCCCCGCCGCCGCCGGACTGTTCCTGCGCGACGGCCAGGTGCCCGCCGAGGGCACGCTGATGCGCAACCCCGACTACGCGCGCGTGCTCGAGCGCCTGGCCGCGCAGGGCGCCGACGGTTTCTACCGCGGCGAGCTCGCCGGCCGCCTCGTGCGCGGCGTGAACGAAGCCGGCGGCATCTGGAGCGAACGCGACCTGGCCGAATACCGCGTGGTCGAGCGCGAGCCGCTGCGTATTTCGCACCGCGGCTACGAAATCACCACCTCGCCGGCGCCGTCTTCGGGCGGCGTGGCCCTGGCCACCATGCTCAAGGTGCTCGAGGGCTACGACTACCCGCGCCTGGACAAGGCCCAGCGCAGCCACCTGCTGGTCGAAGCCATGCGCCGCGCCTACCGCGACCGCGCGCTCTACCTCGGCGACCCGGACTTCGTGCAGGCGCCGGTGGACATGCTCACCTCCGACGCCTACGCCGCCGGCCTGCGTGCCTCGATCCACCCCGCGAAGGCCACGCCCAGCGAGTTGCTGCCGGGCATCGACGCGCAGCCGCTGCGCCCCGACACCACGCATTTCTCCATCGTCGACGCCGAGGGCAACATGATCGCGGTCACCCAGACCGTGAACCTTCCCTACGGCAACGCGCTGGTGGTGCCGGGCACGGGCTTCCTGCTCAACAACGAGATGGACGACTTCTCGGTCAAGCCGGGCGTGCCCAACGCCTTCGGCCTGCTCGGCGACGACGCCAACGCCATCGCGCCGGGCAAGCGCCCGCTGTCTTCGATGACGCCCACCTTCATCAGCGGCCACGGCCGCACCGCCGTGTTGGGCACGCCGGGCGGCAGCCGCATCATCACGATGGTGATGCTGGGCCTGCTCGAGCTGATGGACGGGCAGGGCGCGCAGGCCACCGCCGCCGCGCCGCGCTTCCACCACCAGTACCTGCCCGACGTGGTGCAGGCCGAAGCCGGCGCCTTCACCGATGAAGAAATCGAGGCGCTGCGGGCGATGGGCCACGTCGTCGAAAGCAGCGAGCGCACCTGGGGCAACATGCAGGTGGTGCTCTGGCACCACGACAGCGGCAAGGTCGAGGCCGGCGCCGACCCGCGCTGGGAAGGCGTGGGCAAGGGCTCGGCTTCCGAAGCCTCGGTCTATCGCTAGGAGGACGCGATGAAACTCTGGTCGATCATGGGCAACTCGCAGCGCCTCGACGGCGGTGCGATGTTCGGCAACGCACCGCGGGCGATGTGGGAGAAGTGGTCGCCGCCGGACGAACTCAACCGCATCGAGCTGGCCTGCCGCGCGCTGCTGGCCAGCCCGGTCAATGGCAAGACGGTGCTGTTCGAGGCCGGCATCGGCGCGTTCTTCGAGCCCAAGCTGCGCGAGCGCTACGGCGTGGTCGAGGAGCGGCACGTGCTGCTCGACTCGCTGGCGCAGTCGGGTTTCTCGCACGAGGACGTGGACGTGGTGGTACTCAGCCACCTGCACTTCGACCACGCCGGCGGCCTGCTCGCCGCCTGGGCAGAAGGCCAGCCGCCGCGCCTGCTGTTCCCCAACGCCACCTTCGTGGTCGGCGCCGAGCACTGGCGCCGCGCCCGCGAGCCGCATGCGCGCGACCGCGCCAGCTTCATCCCCGAACTGATGGACCTGCTCGAGGCCAGCGGCCGGCTCGAGCTCGTCGCCGGCGACCGCAGCCAGGCCCTGGGCGAGGCGGTGCGCTTCCACTTCAGCGAAGGCCACACGCCGGGCCTGATGCTGGCCGAGCTGTGCGGCGCACCCGGCGAGGATGGCCGCCCGCGCGGCGGCCTGGTGTTCTGCGCCGACCTCATCCCGGGCCGGCCCTGGGTGCACGTGCCGATCACGATGGGCTACGACCGCTTCCCCGAGATGCTGATCGACGAAAAGCGCGCCTTCCTGGAAGACAAGCTGGCGCGCAACGTGCACCTGTATTTCACCCACGACCCCGGCTGCGCCCTCGCCCAGGTGGCGCAGGACGGCAAGGGCAAGTTCACCACCACCCACGAGGTCGCCGCGCTGGCGGCCCGTCCACTGGCTGCCTGAGGAGATCCCCGATGCGCGTGATGCTTCCGTTCCTGCTGCTGTTGTCGCCCCTCGCCCTGGCCGCCGATTTCGGCGAGCCGATGCCGGAAGGCGAGGCCATCGGCATCGCCGCCGCGGCCGCCGACCCGGCTGCCTACACCACCGGCGAGCCGGCCAAGTTTTCCGGCCGCATCACCCAGGTTTGCCAGAAGAAGGGCTGCTGGGTGGTGCTCGAGCAGGACGGCGCCAGCGCCCGCGTGATGGCCAAGGACCACGGCTTCGAAGTGCCCAAGGATTCCACCGGCCCGGCCGTGGCCTACGGCATCCTGCAGGAGGAGCCGATCAGCGAGGAGCACGCGCGCCACCTGGTCGAGGACGACGGCGCCGCGCCGCCGGCTGCGAAGGAGCTGCGCATCATCGCCACCTCGATTTCCATCCCTGAAGCCTGAGTGTCATGCCGGCGGGCGATGATGCCCGGTCGGGCATCATCGAACGCAGGAGAGAGTCTTGGCTGATTACAACGAGGCGCCGCGCATCAGCCGCCGGCGCCTGCTCAAGGGCGGGCTGGGCCTGGGCGTGACGACCGCGCTGGGGCTCGGTCCGGTGGGCAGCCTGATGGCGCAGGCCGGCACCGGCCTCGGCATCTCCGCCGGCTACGGCCCGCTGGCGCCGGTCGCCGACCGCGCCACCGGCCTGCCGCTGCTGCAGTTGCCGGCGGGTTTCGAGTACGTGAGCTTCGGCTGGACCGGGGAGGAGATCGCGCCCGGCCAGGCGTGCCCGCGCAAGCACGACGGCATGGGCGTGGTGCGCGCCGACGGCGACATCGTCACCCTGGTGCGCAACCACGAGATCACCGCCGACCCGGGCGGCAGCTTCGCGCCGCCCTCGGCCACCTACGACCCGGACTGCCGCGGCGGCACGGTGACGCTGCGTTTCGACACCGCGCGCGGCGCCTTCGTCGATGCGCGGCCCTCGCTCTCGGGCACGCTGGTGAACTGCGCCGGCGGCACCACGCCCTGGGGCAGCTGGCTGTCGTGCGAGGAGATCGTGCTCGACAAGGGCCAGGTGGTCGAGGTGGCCGGTGAGGAATACACCATCCAGCACAGCCACGGCTTCATCTTCGAAGTGCCCGGCGACGGCCTGTCGAACGCCGAGCCGCTGCTGGCCATGGGCCAGATGAAGCACGAGGCGGCCTGCGTGGACCCGCGCGACGGCATCGTCTACCTCACCGAGGACCACAAACCCTTCGCCGGCTTCTACCGCTTCATCCCGAAGGTGCAGGGCGAGCTGGCCCGCGGCGGCCGGCTGCAGATGCTGGCCGCCGAAGGCGTGCGCGACCTGCGCAAGGGGCGCCGCGTGGGCGAGCGGCTGCGCGTGCGCTGGGTGGACATCGACGAGCCCACCCGCGGCCGCGATGCCGAGGGCGGACCGGGCGGCCTGGTGCTGCAGGGCCTGGCCAACGGCGGCTCGGCCTTCATCCGCCTCGAGGGCGTGGTGGTGGCCGACGGGCGCGTGTACTTCACCGCCACCAGCGGCGGCGACGCCGAATGCGGCCAGCTGTGGGCCTACCACCCGCAGGCCGGCCTGCTCGAGCTCGTGTTCGAATCACCCGGCCGCGAGGTGCTCGACTACCCCGACAACATCATCGCCAGCCCCCGCGGCGGCCTGGTGATCTGCGAGGACTCCGACCAGCCGGTGCAGCGCCTGTACGGGCTCGATCGCGCCGGCGGCCTGTTCGAGTTCTGCCGCAACAACGTACTGCTGGACGGGCACCGGGGCTTCAGCGGAGACTTCCGGGACGCGGAGTGGGCCGGTGCCTGCTTCTCGCCGGACGGCCGCTGGCTGTTCGCCAACGTCTACACGCCGGGTTTCACCGTGGCCATCACCGGCCCCTGGAAGCCCGGCCTGATCTGAGGGCTCGCCATGGTCACCCTGCTGTACGCGGCGCTTTGCACGCTGCTGATCCTCGTCCTGGCCGGCCGCGTGATGGCCGCCCGCATGAAGTACCGCGTCGGCCTGGGCGACGGCGGCAATGCCGAACTCAACCGGCGCGTGCGCGCGCACGCCAACGCGGTGGAGTACGTGCCGCTGGCGCTGCTGCTGCTCGGCGGCATGGAGCTCAACGGCTACCCGGACTGGCTGATCCACGTCTTCGGCGGCACCCTGCTGCTCTCGCGCGTGCTGCACGCCTGGGGCCTTCACGTCTCGGCCGGCACGAGTGCCGGGCGCTTCGCCGGCATGCTGCTGACCCTGCTGCTGATGATCGTGATGGCGCTGTTCGCCATCGCCGGCTTCATCCAGCAGCACCTGCCCTGATCAGCGGGGCGGGGCGAGGAACTCGGCGCGGCTGAGGTAGCCGTCGCCGTTGCTGTCCTGCCGACGGAACTGCGCGGTGAAGCGCGCCTCGTGCTCGGCGCGGGTGATGCGCGGCGCGTCCGGCACGTGCTGCTCGTGCGGCTCGAGCACGTCGTTGCCGTCCAGGTCCATCTGCCCGAAGGCGTAGCCCATGCGCTCGAGGAACTCGGCCAGCGAAATGCGGTCGTCGCCGTCGAGATCGACCGCGGAGAAATAGTCGTTGGCGGTCACCGGCGCGGCGAGCAGCGCGGCCAGCGCGGCGGCCAACAGGGCGCGACGGCGCGGGCGGCGCTCAGCCGGCATAAACCGTGATTTCCTCTCGGTCGTGGTAGAGCTGGCGCGCGCGCACGTCCAGCGGCCTTCCGGCTTGGTCGGCGAACAGCTGCAGGCAGTCGCGGGTTTCGTCCCAGCGCTTCTTCATCGGCAGCTTGAGGTTGAAGATCGCGCGCTTGCACCAGCCCTCGCGGAACCAGGTGGCCATGCGCGCGGCCACCTTCGAGGGCGACTCGACCATGTCGCACACCAGCCAGTCCAGCGGCTTGGGCGGCTGCCAGCGGAAACCGTCGGCGCGGATGTGCTCGATCACGCCGGTGTCCATCGCGCTGGCGGCCATCGGCCCGTTGTCCACCGCGAACACGCGCACGTGCCGGCGCGCCAGCACCCAGCTCCAGCCGCCGGGCGCGGCGCCAAGGTCGGCGGCGGTCATGCCGGGCTGGATGAAGGCCTCGCGCTCCTTGTCGGTGAGCAGGCACATCAGCGCCTCCTCGAGCTTGAGCGCCGAGCGGCTGGGCGCGTCGGCGTGGGCGCGCAGGCGCGGCACGCCCAGCGGCCAGGGCGAGGCGTCGTTGCGGTCGGCGCTGGCGAGCAGGGCGTGGTCGCCGGCCAGCATCAGCACGTGCAGGCGCGGCAGGCGCGGCTCGTCCTTGTCGGTCACCAGGCCGCGCTGGCGCAGGGCCGGGCGCAGCGCGTTGCCGAAGGCGCGGGCCAGGCCGGCCAGCTGCTTGCCTTCGTCCGATTCCGGGTGCTCGACCCAGACCTCGCCGTGGCGGCCGCGGCCGCCGAGCGCTTCCATGATCGGGGTGATGCGGTCCTTCGGGTCCATGCCGGCCACGTCGGCCAGCAGGCGCAGCTTCTGCCGCGCGAACACCAGTGACGACCAGGGCAGCGCGCGCGAGAGCGCGGCGCCGTCCTCGACGCCGAGGAACGGCACGTAGCCGCTGTTGCGTTCGGTGCGCGCGTAACCGTGGAAACCGGCGAGCGCGGCGCGCTCGGACAGCTCGGCGGCCAGCTCGGGCTCGAAGCCCGGGCGGCAGTAGGCCAGCAGGCCGTCAGTAGACAAGTCCGGATTCTCCGTAGTCGCGCAGCACGTCGCGCGCGTGGTCGCGCATCAGGTCGAGGGTGACGCGGATGCCTCGCTTCTCGAGTTCGCCGGTCCAGTCGGCCGGCAGCGGGCCTTCGTCGAAGCCGGCCAGGGTCTGCACGTCGTCGGCGCGGGCGGCGATGAGCAATTCATCGATGCCGGCCCAGACGCAGGCGCCGTAGCACATCGAGCAGGGCTGGGCCGAAGTGGCCAGGGTCACCGGGCCGCCGGCCAGGTTGAGCCGGTAGCTCTGCAGGCGCTGCTGGCTGGTGGCCAGGGCCATCACCTCGGCGTGCGCGGCCGAGCAGTTGTGCGGCACCACGCGGTTCACGCCCACGCCCACCAGCCGGCTGCCGGCGAACACCGCCGCGCCGAAGGGGCCGCCGCTGCGGTGGTCCACGTTCAGGCGCGAGAGCCGGATCGCCAGCGCGATCTTGTCCTCGGCCGACGGGTACTCGCGCTGCTCGTCCACTTCCTCGTGGACCCAGGGCGGCAGGGTGAGGTGGAGCTGGGCGTAGATCATGCGCGCCTCACTTGCCGGCCCAGGTGTCGCGCAGGGTCACGGTGCGGTTGAACACGGGCGCGTCGGCGCGGTGGTCGCGGCGGTCGGCGGTGAAAAAACCCAGGCGCTCGAACTGCACGCCGGCCTCGGGCGCCAGGCCGGCCGCGGCGGGCTCGACGTAGCCGCGCACCAGCTTCACCGACTCGGGGTTGAGGTAGTCGCGGTAGCTCTTGCCTTCCTCGTCGCGGTCGGGGTCGGCCACCACGAACAGGCGGTCGTACAGGCGCACCTCGGCCGCCACCGCATGCGCGGCGCTGACCCAGTGGATGGTGCCCTTGACCTTGCGGTCGGCGCCCGGCAGGCCGGGGCGGGTGTCGGGGTCGAGCGTGCAGCGCAGCTCGGCCACCTTGTCGCCGTGCTTGACCACCTCGTCGCAGCGCACGATGCCCACGCCGCGCAGGCGCACTTCGCCGCCCGGCACCAGGCGGTGGAAGCCCTTGGGCGGCACTTCCATGAAGTCGTCGCGCTCGATCCACAGCACCGGCGAGAACGGCACCTCGCGCTCGCCGAAGGACGGGTCCTTCGGGTGGTTGGAGAAGCGCAGCACTTCGGCGTGGCCTGCGGGCAGGTTGGTGATCACCAGCCGGAGCGGGTTGACCACGGCCAGGCGGCGCGGCGCGGCCGCGTCCATCACCTCGCGGATGCAGCCTTCGAGCACCGAGAAGTCGATGAGCGAATTCTGCTTGCTGATGCCGATGCGGTCGGCGAACAGGCGCAGCGCCGCCGGCGGCGTGCCGCGGCGGCGCAGGCCCTGCAGGGTGGGCATGCGCGGGTCGTCCCAGCCGGCCACCAGGCCTTCCTGCACCAGCGCGAGCAGTTTGCGCTTGCTCATCACGGTGTAGTTGATGTTCAGGCGCGAGAACTCGATCTGGCGGGGCTTGGCGGCGTCGCCGGCCATGCCCGCGGCCTCCAGCGGCGCCAGCAGCGCGCGGTCGGCGTGCAGGGCGACGTTGTCCACGCACCAGTCGTAGAGCGGGCGGTGGTCCTCGAACTCCAGCGTGCACAGCGAATGCGTGATGCCTTCGATGGCGTCGCTGAGCGCGTGCGCGAAGTCGTACATCGGGTAGATGCACCAGGCGTCGCCGGTGTTCTGGTGCGGCACGTGCTTGATGCGGTAAAGGGCCGGGTCGCGCAGGTTGATGTTGCCGCTGGCCATGTCGATCTTCGCGCGCAGGGTGCGGGCGCCGTCGGGGAACTCGCCGGCGCGCATGCGGCGCAGCAGGTCGAGGTTCTCGTCCACGCCGCGGCTGCGGAAGGGCGAGTCGCGGCCCGGCTCGGTCAGCGTGCCGCGGTAGTCGCGCACCTGCTCGGCGGTGAGGTCGCAGACGTAGGCCTTGCCGTCCTTCACCAGCTTCTCGGCGGCGAGGTAGAAGACCTCGAAGTAGTCGGAGGCATGGCGCAGCTCGGCCCAGTCGAAGCCCAGCCAGCGCACGTCCTCCTTGATGGCCTCGACGTACTCGGGGTCTTCCTTGGCCGGGTTGGTGTCGTCGAAGCGCAGGTTCACCGGGCCGCCGAACTCGCGGCCGATGCCGAAGTTCAGGCAGATCGACTTGGCGTGGCCGATGTGCAGGTAGCCGTTGGGCTCGGGCGGGAATCGCGTGCGCGTGGCCGCGTGCCGGCCGCTGGCCAGGTCCTCGCGGATGATCTGGCGGATGAAGTCGTTCTTTTCCGGCGCGCTGGCGTCGGCGGGGGCGGGGGTCTGGCTCATGCGTCCGGTTCGGGCCTTCAAAGGCGTACAGTCTAACGGCTCGGCCCTTCCGCATGGCCCCGGCTGTATCCGCGGGCGAGGGCGGCTAGAATCGGCCGGGCAGGGGGCTGCACCAAAAACCAACGGGGAGAACGGCGCTTGCGTATCGCATGGGCCCTGAGCACGGCAGCCGCCACCATCGTCCTGGCCGCAGCCCTGGTCCTGACCGGGCCCGGCGCCCGCGCCGAAGACGGCAGCCAGGTACCGCTCGACCTGGCGGTGATGGAAACCCCGGTCGGCACCACCCTCGACGACATCCTCAGTGGCCGCGCCCAGCCCGGCTTCACGCCCGTGCTCACGCCCGGCACCCCGTTCACGGCCCGCGAAGGCCAGGTGCTGTGGGTGCGCATCCGCGCCGAGCTGCCGGAGGCCCCGCGCGACTGGCGGCTGGGCATCGTGCGCGTGCCGGTGGACCAGGTCCGGCTGCGCGTGCACCCGCCCGGGGAAATCGTCGCCCGCGACGGCTTTTTCCGCCGCGACGACGGCCAGCGGCCGTGGCCGGCGCGCTTCGACCTGCCTCTGCCCGAAGGCCTGGCCGGCCGCACCGAGCTTTACCTCGAGATCGAAGGGCAGGTGATGGGTGGCCTGCACCTGTCCCTGCGCGACGGCCCGGCGGCCGTGGCCGAGGAGGCCCAGGCCCGGTTCTGGTTCCGCCTGGTCTACGGCCTGCTGCTGGCCGTGGCCCTGCTGTCGCTGGTGCGCCACGCCGAAGACTCCGATGCCGGGGCGCCGGCGGTGGGCGCGGCGGCCTTCTGCGCCTGGCTGGCCTGCCTGGGCATCAACGGCCACCTGTATTCGCTGCCGGAGGTGGCGCTGCTCTCGGGCCTGGGCGCCGTGGTGCCGCAGGCCCTGTTCCTGCTCGGCGCCGGCCCGCTGGTGCTGGCGACCCTGCGTTACAGCGGCCTGGCCAAGTCGGCCCCGCCGCTGGTGGGCTGGATGCGTGGCCTGGGCTGGCTGCTGGTGGCCGGCGCGGTGTTCGCCTTCACCCTGCCGCCGGGCGCCAGCATCACGCTGCAGTGGGTGGCCTGGTTCAGCTACCCGGTGGCGCTGATGGCCTGCCTGGTGATGCTGGCCATGGACTCGCGCAGCTACCGCTGGGCGCCGCTGCTGACCCTGCTGGCCATGGCGGCGGCGGTGCTGGTGCGCGTGCTCGCCGACAACCAGGTGCTCGAGGCGGGCTGGTGGACGCTCTACGGCTGGCAGCTGCTGCTGGCCCTGGTGGTGACCCAGTTCCTGGCCCTGCCCTGGGGCCGGGCGCGCCTGCAGCGCTGGCAGGTGCGCCGGCGCGCCATGCCGCCCGAGCCCAGCGCCGAGGAGAAGATCGCCGTCGCCCGCGACAAGCTGGTCAAGAGCCTGCAGCTGGGCCTGGCCCACGCCGACGACGATGACATGTCCTGGATCGCCTACCGCCGCCTGCTCGACGGCCTGAAGTCGGTGCTGCCCCAGGATTCGTCCGCGGTGGTGGGCGAGCATGCGGACGGCGAGGAGCTGCTGCAGGTCGAACCCAAGTCGGCCGAGCCGCGCTACCGCGACCTGCTGCGCGATCGCACGACCCTGCTGCGCAACCTGAGCAAGCTCAAGGCGCCGCAGCAGGTGGGCCTGGATTTCGACGGCCCGGACGGCCCGCTGGAGAAAGTACAGCTGGCCGTGATCCCGCTGCCGATCCCGCGGCCGGGCTGGGGCGCGCTGCTGGTCGAGCGGCCCGATGGCGTGGCCTATTCCGACGCCGAGCTGGCCCTGTGCGCCGAATTCGCGGCGATGGCCGTGATGGCCGGCGAGGAAGCCTCGGGCACGGTCAGCGCCCAGCGCCAGGCCGAGACCGATCCGGCCACCGGCGTGTTCCGCGAGGAGTCGCTGCGCGAGCGCCTGCAGCAGATGGTGGATGCCGCGCGGCTCAAGCAGTCGCCCTTCAGCCTGCTTTGCGTGGTGGTGGACCAGCTGCCCGCCCTGCGCCAGGCCAGCGGCGAGGTCGGCGCCGTGTCGGCGCTGCGGCCGGTGGCGACGATGCTGCGCGACGAGCTCAGCCACGGCGACCTGGTCGGCCGCGGCGGCCCCGATGGTTTCCTGGTGCTGGCGCCGGGCAAGAAGCTGCTGCAGGCGCGCGAGTATGCCGATCGCCTGCGCGAGGCGGTTTCGCACATGGTCGTCGACCCGCGCATCGCGCCCATGCTCAGCATCAGCGTGGGCATCGCCCAGGCCGGCCCCGACGAACGCAACATCGCCGCGCTCACCGAACGCGCGGCCAAGGCCGCGCTGGTCGCGTCCAAGAACGGCGGCAACCAGATCTTCAGCTGAGGCTTCCTTGACCACCACCCTCGTCATCGGCAACAAGAATTACTCCTCCTGGTCGCTGCGGCCGTGGCTGTTGCTGCGGCACTTCGGGGTCGGGTTCGCGGAGATCCAGCTGCCGCTGGACACGCCCGAGTTCCACGAGCGCATCGCTGCGCTCTCGCCCAGCCGGCGCGTGCCGGCGCTGCACGACGGCGGGCTCGTGGTCTGGGATTCGCTGGCGATCTGCGAATACGCCAACGAGCGCTGGCTCGATGGCCGGGGCTGGCCGCGCGACCTCGCCACCCGCGCGCTGGCGCGCAGCGCCGCCGCCGAAATGCATTCGGGCTTCGCCGCCCTGCGCGGCCAGCTGCCGATGAACCTGCGCCGGCAGCCGCGCGAGCGGCACTGGGACGACGCCGCCCAGCACGACATCGACCGCGTGCAGGCGATCTGGGCCGGGCTGCGCGCCCGCGCCGGCGGCGGCGATTTCCTGTGCGGCGGCTTCGGCATCGTCGATGCGATGTTCGCGCCGGTCTGCGTGCGTTTCCGCGGCTACGGCGTGGCCCTGGAGCCAGCGTCGGAAGCCTACGCGGACGCGATCTACGCGCTGCCGGCCATGCGCGAGTGGATCGACTCGGCCTCGCGCGAAACCCTCCGCGTGGCCGCGGACGAGGCCTGAGCATGGACTTCGCCCGGCTGATCCGCGAAATCCCCGACTTCCCCAAACCCGGCATCCGCTTCAAGGACTTCAGCCCGCTGCTGGCCGACGGCCAGGCCTTCGCCGATGCCGTGGCGGCGATGGCGGCGCCCTGGCGCGGGCAGTCGCTGCGTGCGGTCGTCGGAATCGAGGCGCGAGGCTTCATCCTCGGCGCCGCGGTGGCGCGCGAGCTGGGCATCGGCTTCGTGCCCGTGCGCAAGCCCGGCAAGCTGCCCGGCGCGGTGCGCGAGGTCAGCTACGCGCTCGAGTACGGCCACGATCGACTGCAGGTGCAGGCCGACGCGGTGCCGCCGGGCGCGGCGGTGCTGATCGTGGACGACGTGCTGGCCACCGGCGGCACGCTGGCCGCCGCGGCCGAACTGGTCGAAGGACTGGGCGCGCGGCTTGCGGGTGCGGCCGTGCTGCTCGAACTCGGTGCGCTGGGCGGGCGCCGGCGCTGGGCGCGAAACCAGCCCCTGCTGGCCACGCTCAGCTACTGACTCAGTACGACGACAGCTCGCAGACGTAGATCAGCTCGCAGGCGCCGTCGCCGCTGTCCTCGCGGCTGAGCGAGCTGCGCCAGCGCCAGCCTTCGCGGTCGTGCACCTCCACCAGCCAGCCGCGCAGGCGCACCGCCTGTCCGGGGCGCACGCGGTCGAGCGCCGCGGCCACCGCGGCGTCGGCCGGGACCAGGTGCATGTTGGCGCTGGAGCGGATGATTTCGGGCAGCGGGATCGGCGGGCCCTGCGCGCCCCAGCGGTAGTGGTACCAGCGGCCGCGCTGGCTGATGTCGAGCTGCTGGTAAACGGCGGGGTCGGCCATGCGGTTCCAGCCCAGCGCGAGGTCGGTGGGCGAGATCGCCGCGCCGCGGTCGAAGCGATAGTCCTCGCGGCGCAGCACGCGAGCCTCGAGCGCGAAGGCCGCCAGCGGCCGCAGCTGGTGGCCGGCCACTTCGAACACCGGGGCATCGCCGAGGTTGACCTGCAGCGGCGTGCCCAGGCGCTCGGGCGCCGGCAGGGTGGGGCAGTCGAGCTGGCCGCTGGCGCCCACCGCCGGGCGCGGCGGGTCGCCGCCCGAGGCCGCCCAGAACAGGGCGAGCACGGCCAGGAGCAGGGTTATCCAAAGCCAGCGGGGCATGGCGCGGCGCAGCAATCAGCCGGCGGCTTCGGGCTGTTCCTGCACTGCGGTGACCATCAGCCGCAGCGTACGGCCGCCCGGCATCGGCCAGTCGATGTGCTGGCCGACCGACAGGCCGAGCAGGGCGCTGCCCACGGGCGCAAGCACCGAGACCTTGCCCTGGTCGGCGTCGGCCTGCGGCGGATACACGAGGGTGAGCCGGTGCGTCTCGCCGGTGTTTTCGTCCAGGCAGGTGACCAGCGAATTCATGCCCACCACGCCGGCGGGCATGTCGGCCGGCTCGACCACGTTCGCGCGCACCAGTTCGTCGCCCAGGGCCTGGGCGGCGGGCAGCTGGCGTACCGCCGGCGACTCGAGCAGGGCCTCGAGGCGGGCGAGGTCGCGGGTGGAAACGGTGATCGGCGGCAGGGTGTTCATGGTGGCTCCAAAAAGACAACGGGCGGCACGTTCGACGGGCCGCCCTCGGATCAACAGGTTGTGGAGGCCACCATAGCCCGCCGTGGCGGGGGGTTCAAGCCTTGGCGCGGCGCCGCGCGGCGACATGGGAGTCGGGTGGACCGGACTCCGGCGGAAGGCTGAGCAGCGCGGGCGGCAGGTCGCGCAGCACGCCGGCCAGGCCCCGCAGGAAGTCGCCCATGGCCGAGCTGCGCCGCCAGACCAGCGCCAGGCGGCGCGTGGGCGGCGGGTCGCGGAAATGCAGCAGGCGGATGTTGGCCGAGGGCGGCACCGGCGGCTTCACCGCCAGCACCGGCAGCAGGGTGACGCCCACGCCGGCGGCGACCATCTGCCGCAGCGTTTCGAGGCTGGTGGCGCGGAAGCCTTCCTTTTCGCCCGCGCCGGCGAGGCTGCAGACCGCCAGCGCCTGGTCGCGCAGGCAATGCCCCTCTTCGAGCAGCAGCAGGTGCTGGTCGCCCAGCTCGCCCAGGCTCAGGTTGCGCTTGCCCGCCAGCGGGTGCCCGTCGGGCACCGCCAGCAGGAAGGGTTCTTCGAACAGGAACTCCGATTCGGCCCACTCCTCGTGCAGGGGAAGGGCCAGGACGGCAGCGTCGAGCTTGCCGTCGCGCAGCAGGTGCAGCAGGTTTTCGGTCTTTTCCTCGACCAGCAGCAGTTCCAGGCGCGGGAAACGCTGCCGGATGGGCGGCACGACGTGCGGCAGCAGGTAGGGGCCGAGTGTGGGGAACACACCCAGGCGCACGCTGCCGGCCTCGGGGTCGGCGGTGCGGCGGGCGGTTTCGCGCATCTGCTCGACTTCGGCCAGCACCCGGCGCGCGCGCTGGGCGATGTCGAGGCCGGCGGGGGTCAGCATCACGTGCCGGGGCGCGCGTTCCACCAGGGAAACACCGAGTTCATCCTCGAGTTTCTTGATCTGGGTCGAAAGCGTCGGCTGGCTCACGTGGCAGGCTTCCGCGGCACGACCGAAGTGCCGCTGTTCGGCGAGGGCCACCAGGTAGCGCAGGTCGCGGAGGTTCATGGCGATTGGTATAGCCTATGAACAAGGCGCCGGCAATCGACGGATTGTGAAAATGGTGCGCCCAAGTGATAGCTGATGCCTATCATAAAGATAGACAAAACCTAATTCACTTATTGATAGGTTTTGCCTAATATTAATTAAATTTTTTTTATTCACCCTCCCTCAAAACCCCACAGGAGCGACCCATGTCCCTGATCAACACCGAAATCCAGCCGTTCAAGGCCCAGGCCTTCCACAACGGCAAGTTCGTCGAAATCACCGAGGCCAGCCTGAAGGGCAAGTGGTCGGTGGTGGTCTTCATGCCGGCCGCCTTCACCTTCAACTGCCCGACCGAGGTCGAGGACGCGGCCGAGAACTACGCCGAGTTCCAGAAGATGGGCGCCGAGGTCTACATCGTCACCACCGACACCCACTTCTCGCACAAGGTCTGGCACGAGACCTCGCCGGCCGTGGGCAAGGCGAAGTTCCCGCTGGTCGGCGACCCGACCCACCAGCTCACCCGCGCTTTCGGCGTGCACATCGATGCCGAGGGCCTGGCCCTGCGCGGCACCTTCATCCTCAACCCGAACGGCGTGATCAAGACCATGGAGGTCCACGACAACGCCATCGCCCGCGACATGAAGGAAACCGTGCGCAAGCTCAAGGCCGCCCAGTACGTGGCCGCCCACCCGGGCCAGGTCTGCCCGGCCAAGTGGAACGAGGGCGAAAAGACCCTGGCCCCGTCGCTGGACTTGGTCGGCAAGATCTGAGCCCCATGCTCGACGAGAACCTCAAGACCCAGCTGGCCGGCTACCTGCAGAAGCTGCAGCTGCCGATCGAACTGGTCGCCTCGCTCGACGACGGCGACAAGTCGGTCGAGCTGCGCGCCCTGCTGCAGGACATCGCCGCGCTGTCGGACAAGATCGCCCTGCGCCTGGACGGCACCGACGCGCGTCGCCCGTCCTTCGCGATCGTGCGCAGCGGCAGCGACGTCGCGGTGGGTTTCGCGGGTATCCCGATGGGCCACGAGTTCACCTCGCTGGTGCTGGCCCTGCTGCAGGTCGGCGGGCATCCGTCGAAGGAGTCGCAGGAACTGCTCGAACAAGTGGCCGCGCTCGAGGGTGAGTTCCACTTCGAAACCTACTTCTCGCTCTCGTGCCAGAACTGCCCGGACGTGGTGCAGGCCCTGAACCTGATGGCGGTGCTCAACCCGCGCATCCGCCACGTGGCCATCGACGGCGCGCTGTTCCAGGACGAGGTCGAGCGCCGCGAGGTGATGGCGGTGCCGACCGTGTTCCTCAACGGCCAGCCCTTCGAGTCGGGCCGCATGGACCTGGCGCAGATCGTCGCCAGGCTCGACACCGGCGCCGCCGCGCGCGAGGCGGCGAAGATCCGCGGCAAGCAGGCCTTCGACGTGCTGGTGGTGGGCGGTGGCCCGGCCGGCGCGGCCGCGGCGGTGTACGCCGCCCGCAAGGGCATCCGCACCGGCGTGGCGGCCGAGCGCTTCGGCGGGCAGGTGCTCGACACCCTGGGTATCGAGAACCTGATCTCGGTCGAGCACACCGAGGGCCCGAAGCTGGCCGCGGCGCTCGAGGCCAACGTGCGCGCCAACGGCGTGGACGTGATGAACCTGCAGCGCGCCGAGGCGCTGGTGCCGGCCGCCGAGCCGGGTGGCCTGGTGGAGGTGAAGCTCGCCGGCGGCGCCAGCCTGTTCTCGCGCAGCGTCATCCTCTCGCCGGGCGCACGCTGGCGGCAGATGGGCGTGCCCGGCGAGGACGCCTACCGCAACAAGGGCGTGGCCTACTGCCCGCACTGCGACGGCCCGCTGTTCAGGGGCAAGCGCGTGGCGGTGGTCGGCGGCGGCAACTCCGGCGTCGAGGCGGCCATCGACCTGGCCGGCATCGTCGCCCACGTCACCCTGGTGGAGTACGACGTGAAGCTGCGTGCCGACGAGGTCCTGCAGCGCAAGCTGCGCAGCCTGCCGAACGTGGACATCGTGCTCAACGCCCGGACGACCGAGGTGCTGGGCGACGGCCGCAAGGTGACCGGCCTGGTGCTGCGCGACCGCGCCAGCGACGCATCGCGGCAGCTGGAGCTCGAAGGCGTGTTCGTGCAGATCGGCCTGCTGCCCAACACCGAGTGGCTGCGCGACGTGGTCGAGCTCAGCGCCCGCGGCGAGATCGTCGTCGATGCCCACGGCCGCACCTCGGTGCCGGGCGTGTTCGCCGCCGGCGACGCCACCACCGTGCCCTACAAGCAGATCGTCATCGCCATGGGCGCCGGCGCCACCGCCAGCCTCGCGGCCTTCGACTACCTGATCCGGCACGCCGCCCCGGCCGGGTCCGCCGGCCTGGCCGAGGCCGCCTGAGCCCGGCATCCGCCGCGGGGTGGCTGCCCCGCGGCGGCGTTATCATGGCGCGGCCCCCCGGAGGAGCCGCGCCATGCCCCCTGTCCCGTCCGGCGACGCCGCCGACATCGACCGCCTGTTCGCGGCCATTCCCGAACGCAATACCGGCGACTGCCTGCTGCGCACCATGCAGCAGCACCACGTGCAGCTGTCGACCATGGCCGACACCAAGGCCAACATCATCATCACCATGTCGTCCATCGTGCTGACCCTGGTGCTGGGTCGGCTGGGCGACCCGGCGCTCAAGGCGGCCTCGCTCACCCTGGCCGCGTTCACGATGCTGGCGCTGCTGCTGGCGGTGCTGGCCGTGCTGCCCAAGTACCGGCCGCTCAAGCTCAGCGGCGAGGCGATCCCGCCGCAGTTCAACCTGATGTTCTTCGGCCACTTCGCCGAGCTGCCGCGCGAGCGATTCCTGGCCGAGATCGCCGGCGCGCTCAAGTCCGACGGTTCGGTGTACGAGACCATGGCGCGCGACACCTACGCGCTCGGTTACTACCTGGCGCACCACAAGTACCGCTACCTGCGCCTGAGCTACCTGTTCTTCCTCGGTGGCTTCGTCCTGGCCTGCCTGGTGCAGGGCTGGCAGCTGCTGGCGGCCTGAAGTGACGACCGTCGCCAATGCCCTGCGCGAGGGCGCCGCGCGCCTGCCCGGCGACGAGGCGCGGCTCGAGGCCGAGCTGCTGCTGGCGCATGCGCTCGACCAGCCGCGCAGCTGGTTCTACGCGCACAGCGGCGACGTGCTGGACGAGGCCGCGCTGCGCGCCTTCGACGCGCTGCTGCGGCGCCGCGCCGAAGGCGAGCCGGTGGCGCAGATCACCGGCGTGCGCGGCTTCTGGTCGCTCGAACTGGCGGTGACGCGCGATACGCTGATCCCGCGCCCGGAAACCGAACGGCTGGTGGAACTGGCGCTGGAACGCCTGCCGCGCGACGAGCCGGCGCAGGTGCTCGACCTGGGCACCGGCACCGGCGCCATCGCCCTGGCCATCGCCAGCGAGCGCCCGCTGGCCGACGTGACGGCGGTGGACGCCAGCCAGGCCGCGCTCGACGTGGCCCGCGCCAACGCCGCCGACGCCGGCCTGCCGCTGCGTGCGCTGCACGGCGACTGGTTCGCGCCGGTGGCGGGCGAGGTGTACCGGATGATCGTCTCCAACCCGCCCTACATCGCCGACGGTGACCCGCACCTGTCGCAGGGCGACCTGCGCTTCGAGCCGCGGTCGGCCCTGGCCTCGGGGCCCGATGGCCTGGACGCGCTGCGGGTGATCACCGCCGGCGCGCCGGCGCACCTGCTGCCCGGCGGCTGGCTGCTGCTCGAGCACGGGCTGGAGCAGGGCGCGGCGGTGCGCGCGCTGCTGCGCGCGGCGGGTTTCACGCGGGTGGAAACGGCGCGCGACCTCGAGCGCCGCGAGCGCATCAGCCTGGGGCAGTGGCCGGGCTGAGCCCGTCCACCCGGCGGGCTCAGCCGCTGGCGGCGCTGAGCGGCGACTTGGCCAGGCCCGGCCAGCGCGCCAGCACGGCGGCGCGGATGCCGGCGGCGTCGATGCCGGCCTCGGCCAGCAGCTGCTCGCGGCTGGCGTGCTCCTGCCAGTCGTCGGGCAGGCCCAGGTGCAGCATCGGCACGGCCTTGCCTTCGGCGGCGAGGAGCTCGGCCACGCCGCTGCCGGCGCCGCCCATCACCACGTTGTCCTCGATGGTCACCAGGCCCTCGTGCGTGGTGGCGAGTTCGAGCACGAGCGCGCGGTCGAGCGGTTTGACGAAGCGCATGTTCACCAGCGTCAGGCCGAGTTCGGCGGCGACCTTCTCCGCCGCCGGCACCACCGCGCCGAAGGCGAGCAGGGCCACGCCGGCGCCGCGCCGGCGCAGTTCGGCCTTGCCGATGGGCAGGGTGTCGAGCGTGGGCTGCACGGCCACGCCCGGGCCGGTGCCGCGCGGGTAACGCACGGCGGCCGGGCCGGCATGGCGGTAGCCGGTGCTGAGCATCTTGCGGCACTCGTCCTCGTCGGCCGGCGCCATCACCACCATGTCGGGCACGCAGCGCAGGAAACTCAGGTCGAAGCTGCCGGCGTGCGTGGCGCCGTCGGGGCCGACCACGCCGCCGCGGTCGATGGCGAAGAGCACGTCGAGCTTCTGCAGGGCCACGTCGTGGATGAGCTGGTCGTAGCCGCGCTGCAGGAAGCTCGAGTAGATGGCGACGACCGGCTTGGCGCCCTCGCAGGCCATGCCCGCGGCCAGCGTCACCGCGTGCTGCTCGGCGATGGCGGTGTCGAAGTAGCGCTGCGGGAATTCCTTGCTGAAGCGCACCAGGCCCGAGCCTTCGCGCATCGCCGGGGTGATGCCCAGCAGCAGCGGGTCGGCGGCGGCCATGTCGCACAGCCAGTCGCCGAAGACCTGGGTGTAGGTCGGCTTGGCCGGGCCGGCCTTCTTGACCACGCCGACGCTGGGGTCGAACGGACCCACCGCGTGGTACTCGATCTGGTCGCCCTCGGCCAGGTCGTAGCCCTTGCCCTTGGTGGTGATCACGTGCAGCAGCTGCGGGCCGCGCAGGCCCTTGAGCGTCTTGAGCGTGGCCAGCAGCGCCGGCACGTCGTGGCCGTCGATGGGGCCGGTGTAGTGGAAGCCCATCTCCTCGAACAGCGTGGACGGCACGAACATGCCCTTCCAGTGTTCCTCCCAGCGGCGCACGAACTTCGCGGCGGGCTTGTTCTTGTCGCCCAGCAGCTTCTTGCCGCCCTCGCGCAGGGCGTTGAGCGTCTTGCTGCCCGACAGGCGGCCGAGCATCTTGGTCAGGCCACCGACGTTCTCGGAAATCGACATCCGGTTGTCGTTGAGGATGACCAGCAGGTCGGGCTCCGGATCCATGCCGCCGGCGTGGTTGAGCGCCTCGTAGGCCATGCCGGCGGTCATCGCGCCGTCGCCGATGATGGCCACCACGCGGCGGTCCTCGCCGCGGGCGCGGGCGCCGATGGCCATGCCCAGCGCGGCCGAGATGGAGGTGGAGCTGTGGCCCACGCCGAAGGTGTCGTACTCGCTTTCCTCGCGCTTGGGGAAAGGCGCGACGCCGTCCTTCTGCTTGACGGTGTGGATGGTGTCGCGGCGGCCGGTGAGGATCTTGTGCGGGTAGCACTGGTGGCCGACGTCCCAGACCAGGCGGTCGTTGGGGGTGTCGTAGAGGTAGTGCAGGGCGACGGTCAGCTCGATCACGCCGAGGCCGGCGCCGAAATGGCCGCCGGACTGGCTGACGGCCTCGATCAGGTAGGCGCGCAGTTCGTCGGCGAACGCCGGCACCTCCGACTCGGGCAGCTCGCGCAGGTCGGCCGGGAGGGAAATACGGGAGAGGCGCGGGTAGCGCTGGGGATCCATCGTCTGTCTTGCTTGGGGGCAGACGTGGATTGTCCGGCACCCCGCCGGTGGGGGCAAGGCGAAACCCGGGACGCGGCGTGCGCGTCCCGGGGCGCGTTCAGCGCCGGAAGCGTCCCAGCAGGCCGCCGCCCTTGGCCGCTTCGGGCTCGCTGGGCGCGGTCTGCTCGGCCTCGGCGACGCCGGCGGCCAGGGCCGCGTTCACGTAATCGCAGACCTCGGGCAGCGGCACGCCGCTGAGCTCGGCGATCTCGGTGAGCAGGGCCGGGCCCTTCATCATCACCGTGGCGATGCGGAAGTGGCGCGGGAACTCGCGCTCGGTCTGCGGCCACTTGAGCAGCTTGTAGCGGTCGTTGAGGCCGTGGCCCGGGGCCAGCTGGCCACCGTGCCCCGCCAGGGCCAGCAGCCAGGCCAGGCGGCCGAGCGGATGGCTGCCGCCCAGCTCGGTGGCCAGGGCCGGCAGCCGGGCCGGGTCGACCGGCTCGAGATCGGATTCGCGGATGTCGGCGGTGGCATAGGGTGCCAGCGGCTTGAGCGCCTGGCCGGAAAGATAAACCTGGCCAGCCGGGTCGATCACCAGCGGCGGCGCACCCTCGACCTGCACCCGCACCGGGCCGGCGAGGGCGCCGGGGCGCAGGAAGTCGGCCAGGCGCGGATCGGTGGCCGGGGCCGGGGCGGCCGCGGGGGCCGGGGCGGCCGCGGGGGCCGGCTCGGGCTCGGGCTGCGGCGCCGCGGCGGGGGCCGGGGCCGCCACCGGTTCGGCAACCGGGGCCGGCGCCGCGGCGGGCGCGGCTTCGGCCGGTGCCTCGGGCGCCGGTGCCGGCGCGGCCGGGGTGGCGGCCTCGATGTCGGCCAGCAGGCGCGCGATGCCGGCACTGGTGACCGGGCGGTCGAGGCGGTAGTCGGTGTCCACGCGGCCGCCGGCGGTGAGCGCGACCACGACCTTGCCGTTGCTCAGGGCCTTCATCAGGCTCATCTGGCCGTACATCGAGTCCATGTCCACCACCACCACGGCGGCCTCGCTCTCGCTGGCCAGCTGCCAGCGGTTGCCGGCGTTGGCTTCGCGGAAGGCAGCTTCCACCTGGCCCTGCTCGTCTCGCGACAGGCCAGCAAAACAAATGCTGTGGATCGTCATCTGGTCGTTGTCCCCTGGTCACGCCGGCCATTGCGGCGTGAAGGCCGGCAGTGTCCTAGCTGCGGCGGGGCGGCGTCAAATGAACCCGGCGGGGCGACGCGGGTGGCGGGGCAGGTGGCTTTTGAGGAAGGCCATCTGGTCGGCCAGGATGTTGCGGTTCGAGAGGATCAGGTGCTCGACCCAGCTGGGCCGGTAGGGCACCGCCAGCAGCGGCATGCCGGCCTGCTGCGGGGTGCGGCCACCCTTGCGCGAATTGCAGTGGAAGCAGGCGCAGACGACGTTCTCCCACACGTCGCGGCCGCCGCGCGAGACCGGCACCACGTGGTCGCGGGTGAGGGCGTGGCGGTTGAACTCGTTGCCGCAGTACAGGCACAGGTTGCCGTCGCGGGCGAACAGGGCGGTGTTGGTGAGCGCCGGCGACGGGTCGATCGCCTTGGCGTGGGCGTGGCTGCGGCCGGCGACGATGGGGTGCAGTTCCAGCACGCTTTGCCTGCCGGTGGCGCGGTTGGTGCCGCCGTGCACCACCAGGCAGGGGTCGCCGAGCGTCCACGCCACCGCGCCGCGCACGTACAGGCACGCCGCGTCCTGCCAGTGCATCCAGTCGAGGATGCGCCCGTGGGCGTCGAGGGTGAGGACGCGGGGCACGCCCGCTTCGAGGGGTGACGGTGCCCGTGCCGGGTGGATCGTGCTCCCGGCGCCCACCAGACTCAATCGGGTCGGCGGTGTTCCCATCAAGGCCGAGCATACGCCTGTTGCATGACAGTTCAAGCACCCGGCGGCGCCGGCGCGCGGGCTAGAATCGGCGTCCCCCTTCACGCCGAGGCGAGCATGCGCGAGCTCTACCCCGAGATCGAACCCTTCGACAGCGGTTTCCTGCCGGTCGACGGACGCCACCGCCTCTACTACGAGCAGTGCGGCAACCCGGACGGCAAGCCGGTGGTGATGCTGCACGGCGGCCCGGGCGGCGGCTGCGGGGCGCGCATGCGCCGCTTCCACGACCCGAAGGCCTACCGGATCATCCTGTTCGACCAGCGCGGCGCCGGCCGCTCGACACCGCACGCCGACCTGGTGGACAACACCACCTGGGACCTGGTCGCCGACATCGAGAAGCTGCGCCGGCACCTGGGCATCGAGCGCTGGCAGGTGTTCGGCGGCAGCTGGGGTTCGACGCTGGCGCTGGCCTACGCGCAGGCGCACCCGGGGCAGGTGAGCGAGCTGGTGCTGCGCGGGATCTTCATGCTGCGCCGCTGGGAGCTGGAGTGGTTCTACCAGGAGGGGGCCTCGCGGCTGTTCCCGGACGCCTGGCAGCACTTCCTCGAGCCGATCCCGCTGGTCGAGCGCCACGACCTGATGAGCGCCTACCACCGGCGCCTGACCTCGGAGCACGAGGCCACGCGCCTGGCGGCGGCGCGCGCCTGGTCGGTGTGGGAGGCGGCGACGAGCTTCCTGCGCCAGGACCCGGACTTCATGCACAGCCACGAGGACCCGGCCTTCGCCCTGGCCTTCGCGCGCATCGAGTGCCACTACTTCGTCAACGGCGGCTTCTTCGACGTCGACGACCAGCTGCTGCGCGACGCGCACCGCCTCAAGGGCATCCCGGGCGTGATCGCCCATGGCCGCTACGACGTGGTCTGCCCGCTGCAGAACGCCTGGGACCTCAAGCAGGCCTGGCCCGAGGCGAAGCTGGAGATCGGCCCCACCTCCGGCCACTCCGCCTTCGAACCCGAACTCGTCGACATCCTCGTCCGCGCCACCGACGGCTTCCGCTGACCCACGCGCTCCTGCCTGACCCTGCGTGGCCGCGTAGGAGCGCCTTCAGGCGCGAATCTCTTGCTTTCGGGCTTGTTCTCGCCGGGATCGTTCCCGGCGAAGGTCCGCCGTACGCGCAGAGGTTTGCCGGGGACGCCGTGAATACGTCCATGTAGGCTTTTCGAAAACGTCCATGTTTTCGAAACCCCGGCAACGCGAAGGTTCTGGGCCGGGGGATCGATTTCAGGGTCGCCAGCCCGGCCCTGATACCTCGCAGGGTCGTCGCACGAGACGTCCCCAGGCCGGACCGTCGGAGACAGGGATGTCGACGACGAGCCTACATGGACGTACTTGCGGCGTGTCCGGCCTGGGGACGTCTCGTGCGGCGGCCCGTTGCAGGGAGCGATCCCGGCGCCCAAGATCCAAAGGCAAGAGATTCGCGCCTGAAGGCGCTCCTACCGGGGCAGGAGCGCGAGGGTCAGGCGGGGGTGCCGTCGGGGTTGCGGTCGAGGAGCCAGAGGCCGGCCCAGAGCTTGGGGTCCATGGCGTAGCCGGCGGCCATTTTCGCGGCCAGCCAGCGCGGGGCGTCGGCGACCGGCACTTCGTGGACGGTGATGTCCTCGGTTTCGTCGCCGCCGCCGGCGTGCACGCGGGTCAGGCCGCGGGCGCGCACGAAGGCCACCTGCTCGTTGCTCATGCCCGAACTCGACGGCCCCACCATCAGCACCTTCACTTCGGAAGCAAGCCAGCCCGTTTCCTCGAGCAGCTCGCGGCGCGCGGCCTCTTCCATCGTGTCGTTGGCGTCGAGGTCACCGACCAGGCCGGCCGGCATCTCGATCGTGTTCGCGCCCATCGGGATGCGGTACTGCTCGACGAACAGCAGCTTCTGCTCCGGCGTCACCGCGACCACGATCACCGCGCTGCCGGCGTTGGTCCGCTCGGCATATTCCCAGTGCCCGCGCCGGACCAGCCGCAGGTACTCGCCTTCGCACATCAGTTCTTTTTCGTCGGCCATGCGCGAATCCTAGCCCGGCCGCCGGGCGCGCGTCAGGCCGACTGCAGGCGGCGGCGGGTGAGCGGCCCGAAGCGCAGCTGCTCGCACAGCGCCTCGAGCGCGGCCGCGTCGGGCGCGCGGCGTTCGGCCAGGCCGAGGTCGTCGGGCAGGGGCGCGCCGGTGTCGATGGTGGCCAGCCGGCGCGAAAGCAGGGCGATCTCGCGATGCTCGCGCAGGCGGGCGGCGTGCTGGGCGCTGCCACGCAGGCGCAGGTAGGGCACCTCGTCGAGGCGCTCGTAGATGTCGTCCAGGGCGCCGAAGTGGCCCAGCAGCGTGGCGGCGGTCTTGGGGCCGATGCCCGGCACCCCGGGGATGTTGTCGATGGCGTCGCCGGTCAGGCCCAGGTAGTCGGCGATCTGGTGTGCATGCACGCCGTAGCGGGCCTTGACGCCGTCGGCGCCCCAGCGCTCGTTGCGGGCGTAGTCCCACTGCTCGTCGCCCTCGCGCAGCAGCTGCGAGAGGTCCTTGTCGGCCGAGATCACCAGCCCGGCATGGCCGGCCCCGCGCACCCGCGCCAGCGTGGCGCCGATGAGGTCGTCGGCTTCGTAGCGGCCGTCGGCCAGCACCGCCAGGCCCAGGGCCCGGCACAGGGCCTGGCAGTGTCCGAACTGGCGCTTGAGCTCTTCGGGCGCGGGATCGCGGTTGGCCTTGTAGGCCGGGTAGAGCTCGTTGCGGAAGTTCGAGTCGAGCGATTCGTCGAAGGCCACAGCGATGCGCGCGGGCTTCTGCCTCTCGAGCAGGTCGAGCAGGAAGCGCGCGAAGCCCTGCACCGCGTTCACCGGCCAGCCGTCGGCGTCCTGGAACTCGTCGGGCAGGGAGTGCCAGGCCCGGAAGATGTACAGGCTGGCGTCGACCAGGTGGACCGGGCCGCTCACGGCGTCCACTCGGACAGCAGCGCCGCCGGGTCGGGGCGCTGGCGCTCGGGTGCCGCCTCGGCCGGGGTGCCGATGTGGATGAAGCCCAGCACCGACTCGTTGTCGGCCAAGCCCAGATGCCGGCAGACCACCGGGTCGTAGGCGGCCCAGCCGGTGAGCCACTGGGCGCCGAAGCCCAGCGCCTGCGCCGCCTGCAGCAGCGCGAAGCAGACCGCGCCGCCCGACAGCAGCTGCTCGGACACCGGCACCTTGTGGCCTGGCGTCGTGTGGGCGATGACGGTGATGATCAGGGGCGCGTGAAGGAAACGCTGGCGGTCCTTCTCGACCCCCGACTCGGCGGCGGACGGGTCGCGCTCCCGGCTGCGCCTGGCCAGCGCTTCGCCCAGGGCCTGCCGCGCATCGCCACGGATGGCCAGGAAGCGCCAGGGCGCCAGCTTGCCGTGGTCGGGCACGCGCACGGCTTCGGCCAGCATGGCCTGCAGCTGGGCGGCGTCGGGGCCGGGCTCGCCCAGCAGTCGGGAGGGAACGGAGCGGCGCTGCCGCAGGAATCGCAGGTCGTTCATCCCCGCAAGCCTACCATCCGTCCGGCACGGCCCCCCTGCGCGAATTCTGAGGAAGGGGTCACAGTTATCTGTGGCACGATTGCCGACAATCCTCCCCAAAGCGCGTAACCCCCCGGCGTGCCGAGGTATCCAATGAGCGACCCCCGCAATCCAGGCCCCGATCGTCCCGCCCCGCCGCCGGTGCGCGACCTCGTGGCCGGCATGCGCCGGCGCAGCACCGAGCACCTGCAGGCCGTGCTGGCCCGCGTGTTCGCCCGTGCAGACGACTGGCTGTTCGACCTGGCCAAGAAGGACGGCGTGCCCGACGGCTCGCCCTATCTGTTCGCCATGCGCGCGCTGCGCACCTCGCGCGCGCCCATCGAGCGCGGCTTCCGCGAGTACCTCGACAAGGCCTTCGGTGGGCTCGAGTCGCGCGCCGCGCCGGCGCCGGCTTCCGGGGCCGCCGAGTCCGGTGGCCTCGAGCTGAGCCTGCTGCCGGAGTCCGAACTCGAGCAGCAGCTGGCCACCAACCTCACCGCCGAGGCCATCACCCGCATCCACGGCCACCAGCTCGACGAGCTGGCCGGCCGCCTGGCCCGCATGGCCGGCGTGGCCAAGCTCGAGCCCGACGCCAATCCGCTCAGCGCGCTGTCGCTGGCCGGCGCCATCGGCGCCGCGCACCAGGGCGTGGAGCTGCCCGACGACGTGCGCATGGTGCTGTTCAAGTACTACGAGCGCGAGCTGATCCACGACCTGCGCGACCTGCTCACCGACCTCAACGGCCGCCTCGAGGCCGCCGGCTTCCGCGCCGACGTGGCCGCCAAGCCGGCGCCGCGCCAGGCCGCCCCCGCCCCGGACATGGTCGCGCCGCCGACGGCCGACGGTTATGCCCCGGCCGCGTCCGCCTACCACCCCTCGGGAGAATCCGGCGGCGACGGCGGTGGCGCGGGTGGTGGCGCCGAAGATCGCGCGGTGTTCGAAGCCCTGCGCCAGCTGCTGCACGCCTGGCGCCCGGCCCAGCAGGTCGGCGGCGCCGCCGGTGGCCGCCAGACCGGGCGCGGTGGCCAGCGCCCGCTGCAGTCGAACGAAATGATGTCGCTGCTCTCGCTGATGCAGTCGAACGTGCCTGATTCGGTGAACGAGGCGCTCGACCGCCCCGAGGTGTCGCTGGCGGCGCTGCTCAAGAACGAGCTGCTGCGCGGCGCCAGCCGCATCGGCCTGCCGCCCGAGCAGGTCAGCATCAGCCAGGACGACGAGGACGCGGTCGACCTGGTGGGCATGCTGTTCGACGTGATGTTCGACGAGCGCGACTTCGAACAGTCCGCCCGCACCATGATTTCCCGCCTGGTGGTGCCGTTCGTGAAGGCCGCGGTGATGGACCGTCGCCTGTTCCTCTACAAGACCCACCCGGCGCGGCGCCTGCTCAACTCGCTGGCCGAGGCCGTCGAAGGCAACCGCGGCGAAGGCCCGCAGGAGCGCGAGCTGCTGCAGAAGGCCGAGAGCACCGTCGATCGCCTGATCGCCGAGTTCAACGAAGACCTCGCCATCTTCGAGACGCTCGAGCAGGAGCTGCGCCAGTTCCTCGAGCAGCACCGCCGTCGCGTCGAGCTGGCCGAGCGCCGCGCCGCCGAGGCCCAGCGCGGCCAGGAGCGCCTCGAACAGGCCCGCGACCTCGCCAGGCTCGAGCTCGAGCAGCGCACCCGCGGCCTCGACCCGACGCCGGCCATGCGCGATTTCCTCGAGCGCTGCTGGACCCACCATCTTTCGATGATCGCCCTGCGCGAAGGCCCGGAGAGCGGCTCGTGGCAGACCGCGCTGCGGGTGGCCGACCGCCTGCTGGCGCTGCTGCCCAAGGACGGCGACCCGGTGGAATCGATCGAGCCGGGCCTCAAGGCCCTGCGCGAGCCGCTGGAAGCCGTGCTTGCCAGCTCCGGCATCATCGGCGAGGCCGCGTCGGACACCATCCGCGGCCTGGGCGAGAGCCTCGAGCGCCGCGCCCGCGGCCAGGCCCAGGCCCCGGTGGCCGCGCCGGCCGTCGACGCGGAAGACGACAAGGTGGTGCAGCTGCCCGACCGCCGCTCGCCGATGCAGGCGGCCCTGGCCGACCTCAAGCCGCGCCTGGAAGTGGTCGACGGCAAGAAGAAGCTCGACGTCAGCGACAGCGACGTCGAGCAGATGCGCCAGCTCAAGGTCGGCACCTGGATCCACATCGCCGGCGAGGATGGCAAGCACCATCCGGTCAAGCTCTCGTGGGTCAGCCCGATTTCCTCGCGCCTGATGTTCGTCAACCGCCGCGGCGTGCGCGTGCTGGTGGCCTCGGTCGAGGAGCTGGCGGCCATGAAGCAGGAAGGCAACCTGCTGGTGCGCGAGCAGGAGCAGGTCTTCGACCAGGTCCTGCACCGCGTGATGGGCAAGCTGCGCGAAGACCTGGGCTGAGGCCCCTGCCGCGGCCGCGGCGCTTTACGGTAGCATCCCCGGCATACCTGCTGGGGAGTGGCGTGCATGGCGGCCTGCATCGTTTGCATCCGTGAGACCTCGCCGGGCGAGCGGCGCGTGGCGCTGACGCCCGAAACGGCGAAAAAACTCGCCGGCCTCGGTGCACGGGTGTTGCTCGAGCGCGGCGCCGGCGCCAGCGCCTTCTTCCCCGACGAGGCCTATGCCGGCGTCGAGTTCACCGACGACGCGGACGCGGCGCTGGCCCAGGCCGACGTGCTGGCCTGCGTGCAGCCGCCCTCGAACGATCGGCTTCGCAAGCTCAAGCCCGGCGCCGTCGTCATCGGCCTGCTGGCCCCGCACGCCGACCCGGCGCGGGTGCAGGCCTTCGTCGACGGCCGGCTCACTGCCTTCCCGCTGGAGAAGCTGCCGCGCACCACGCGTGCGCAGGCCATGGACGTGCTCAGCTCGCAGGCCGGCATGGCCGGCTACAAGGCGGTGCTGCTGGCCGCGCAGCTGGCGCCGCGCTATTTCCCCATGCTCACCACCGCCGCCGGCACCATCCGCCCCTCGAAGGTGCTGGTGGTCGGCGCCGGCGTCGCCGGCCTGCAGGCCATCGCCACCGCGCGCCGGCTGGGCGCGCAGGTCGAGGGCTTCGACGTGCGCCCGGAAACGCGCGAGCAGATCGAATCACTCGGCGGCAAGTTCCTCGACCTCGGCGTCAGCGCCGCGGGCGAGGGCGGTTATGCGCGCGAGCTCAGCGCCGAGGAGCGCGCCGAGCAGCAGCGGCGCCTGGGCGAGCACCTGCGTGGCGTGGACGTTGTGGTCACCACCGCGGCCGTGCCGGGACGGCCGGCGCCGCGCATCCTCACCGCCGCGATGGTCTCTGGCATGAAGCCGGGCAGCGTGGTGGTGGACCTGGCCGCCGAAACCGGCGGCAACTGCGAGCTCACGCGCCCGGGTGAAACGCACGAGCAGGGTGGCGTCACCTTCGCCGGCCCGCTCGGCCTGGCCAGCCAGGGTGCGCTGCACGCCAGCGAGATGTACGCGCGCAACGTGTTCAACTTCCTGGCGCTGTCGGTCAGGGACGGCGCGCTGGCGCTGGACTGGGACGACGAACTGATCGCCCGCACCTGCCTGGCCCACGACGGCCAGCGCCGCGACTGATCAATCGGCCTCGGCGCCGGCCTGCGCCGGCTGCGGCACCAGGCCGGGGCCGCCGGCCTCGAGCCAGGCGCGGCGTTGCTCGGGGCTGAGCGCCCGCCACTTCGCGAACAACTCCCGGCGTTCGGCTTCGGGCAGCGCGCGCATGGCGCGCATCGACTCGCGCATGGTCTCGCGCAGCTCCGGCGGCAGGTCGCGGTAATTGCGCATGCCCTCGCGGATGCGCTCGCGCTGCTCGGGCGTCATCGCCTCCCAGCGCGCGCGCCGCTCGGCGCGCTCGAGCGCCATCACCCGCTGCGAGGCGGGCAGGGTGTCCCAGCGCTCGCGCAGGCGCTCGACGGATTTTTGCTGCGCCGGCGTGAGCTGGTCCCAGGTCGGCACGCTGACGCCCTCGGGCACCACCACCGGGCCGTGCGCGGGCGCGCCGTGGTGGCGACCACCGCGGTCGCCGTGGTCGCCGCGCCGGTCCTGGCCGGCGTGGGCCAGCGCCGGCAGCGCAAGCAGCAGGCACAGGGCCAGGGCGAGCCGCCTCGCGTTCATCGCGGGCCTCCCGGCGCCGCCACCGGCGCCTCGGCCAGCCAGGCGTAAAGCTCGGCGTCCTCGGCAACCACCAATGCGTCGATGTCCTCGACCGCCAGCGCCTCCGGCGCGGCCGTCGACGGCCCGGGGCCGGCGGGCAGCCACCAGGCCAGGCCCAGGGCCAGCACCGCGGCGGCGAAGGCCCCGGCGGGCACGCCCCAGGCCGGGCGTTTCGCGGCGCGGCCCTGCAGCGCGGCCTCGCGGGCGCGGCGCAGGCGGAAGGCCATGCCCTGGTCGAGTCGTTCGCTGGCGCGTTCGAACAGCGCGCGCGGCGTGTCGTGGTCGTTGTCGGGGCGGCTCATCGCCAGTCCTCCAGGTGTTTGCGCAGGGCGGCCATCGCCCGCGACAGGTGGGTTTTCACGGAACCTTCCGAGCAGCCCATCGCAGCCGCCGTGGAGGCCACGTCGAGGCCCTGCAGCTCGCGCAGCAGGTAGGCCTCGCGCTGGCGGCGGGGCAGCGCGCGCACGGCGCGGCCCAGGGCCAGCCAGGCGGCGCCGTCGGCATGCCGGCGGGCGGGGTCTTCGTTGGGGTCGGGCAGCATCTCCAGCGGATCCTCGCGCGCGTCCTCGGCCCGGCCCAGCACCGCCATCACCCGGCGGCGCACGGCGTTGCGGCGGTGCCGGTCGGTGAGCTGGCGGCGCAGGATCGACCAGAACAGCGGCGGCCATTCCGAGGCCGGCCGGTCGCGGTAGCCGACCAGGCGGATCATCGCCTCCTGCACCACGTCGAGCGCGTCCTCCCGGTGCCCCAGCGCCAGCTCGGCCACGCGCAAGCCGCGGCGCTCCACCGAGGCCAGGAAGGCCTCGAGGCTGGCGGGCGCGGCGTCGGGGGCGGCGTCGAAGGGCATCACGGGCGGGCGGCGGGGCCGGTCATGACGGTTTATAACGCATCGCCCCGCCGGGGGTTGACCGCCGCGGGCGGCCACTGGCCGGCATTCAAGCTGCGGTTATGATGCCGGCAAGGCGCTATCGCCCGGGGAGGGGACATGGACGGCTTCGTCGCGCTCTACATCTTCATGCTGGCGGCTTTCACCGGCTACGAGATCATCGGCCGGGTGCCGGTGATCCTGCACACGCCGCTGATGTCGGGTTCGAACTTCGTGCACGGCATCGTGCTGGTGGGCGCGATGGTGGTGCTGGGCCATGCCGACACGACGGCGGAAAAAGTGGTGGGCTTCCTGGCGGTGCTGATGGGCGCGGGCAACGCCGCCGGCGGCTACGTGGTCACCGAGCGCATGCTCGAGATGTTCAAGTCGAGCAAGAAGGGGGGCGGCGCATGAGCTGGCTGCCGGTGCTGGTGAAGGCCAGCTACTTCGCCGCCGCGCTGCTGTTCATCCTCGGCATCAAGCGCATGGCCTCGCCGGTGACGGCGCGCAGCGGCATCCAGTGGGCCGGCGTGGGCATGCTGCTGGCCACGGTGGCCACGTTCTTCACGCCCGGCCTGCACAACCTGCCGCTGATCGTCGCCGCGCTGGTGCTGGGCACCGCCGTGGCCTGGTGGTCGGGCAAGCGCGTGGCCATGACCGACATGCCGCAGATGGTGGCCCTGTACAACGGCCTGGGCGGTGGTTCGGCGGCGGCGATCGGCGCGGTCGAACTGCTGCGATTTTCCGCAGCCGGCATCGCGCCCTCGCAGACGGCGCTGGTGCTGGCGGTGCTGGGCGCGCTGATCGGCTCGATCGCGCTCACGGGCTCGATCATCGCCTGGGCCAAGCTCGACGGCCGGCTCGACCGGCGCTTCACTTTCCCGGGCCAGCAGGCCTTCAACGCGCTGGTTTTCCTGGTGGCGGTGGGCCTGGGCGTGCTCACGGTCTACGGCCTGCAGCAGCCGGTGATCATCGGCTTCTTCGTCGCGGCGCTGGCGGTGGGCATCCTGATGACGCTGCCCATCGGCGGCGCCGACATGCCGGTGGTGATTTCGCTCTACAACGCGCTCACCGGCCTGGCGGTGGCCTTCGAGGGCTACGTGCTGCAGAACGAGGCGCTGATCATCGCCGGCATGGTGGTCGGCGCGGCCGGCACCATGCTCACCCAGCTGATGGCCAAGGCCATGAACCGCTCGATCGCCAGCGTGCTCTTCGGCAGCTTCGGCGCCGGCGGCGAGGCCAAGGAGATCACCGGCGCACAAAAACCCATCGAGGCCGGCGACGTGGCGGCGATGATGGCCTACGCCGAGCGCGTGGTCATCGTGCCCGGCTACGGCATGGCCGTGGCCCAGGCCCAGCACAAGGTCTGGGAGCTGACCCAGGCCCTGCTCAAGCGCGGCGTGAAGGTGAAGTTCGCCATCCACCCGGTGGCGGGCCGCATGCCCGGCCACATGAACGTGCTGCTGGCCGAGGCGGGCGTGCCCTACGACCTGATCGCCGACATGGACGACATCAACCCCGAGTTCCCGACCACCGACGTCTCGCTGGTGATCGGCGCCAACGACGTGGTCAACCCGGTGGCCAAGACCGACCCGGCCTCGCCGATCTACGGCATGCCCATCCTCGACGTGGCCGACTCGAAGAACACCATCGTCATCAAGCGCGGCAAGGGCACGGGCTTCGCCGGCATCGAGAACGCGCTCTTCTATGCCGACAACACCCGCATGCTCTACGGCGACGGCGCGGCGGCGGTGGCCCAGCTGGTGTCCGAGCTCAAGGCCATCGACGGCGGGCACTGAGCCCGGTCAGCGCGCCAGCCGCCAGGCCAGGGGCAGGGCCAGCGCGGCCCAGGCGATGTCCCAGGCGCTGGTGGCGTGGCGGATCAGCTCGCCGGCCAGCACCGGGCCGATGCGGCTGGCCGCGTCCAGCGGCCGCAGGCCCAGCGGCAGGCCCATGATCATGGCGGCCACGAACCAGTAGCTCAGCACGATGGCCAGCGCGGTGCCGGCGGCGGCCGCCCAGGCCCGGGCCGGGCCGGCGGGCTGGCCCGACAGGCGCAGCAGCAGGGCCAGGTCGAGCGCGGCCAGCAGGGCCAGCCAGCCGCTCACGCTGCGCACCGACAGGAACACGGCCAGCCAGAGCGCCACCATGCCGCCCACGCCGGCCAGCCAGGCCAGGGCCGGCAGGAGCCAGCCCGCGCGGGTTTCGGGACGGTGCGTTGGCGACACGTGCGACTCCGGTCGGCAGGGCGGGCTAAAATAGCCGGGATTCCCGCCAGGTGATACCCGAGTGAGCTATTCCAGGACCAGCGAGCCGGTCAAGTTCGAGCGCGACTGCGACGCCGTGATGGTGCCGCAGGGCGAAGCCGTGAACCTGCCGGCCGGCACCACCGGCTACATCACCCAGGCCCTGGGCGGCTCGTTCACGGTGTTCGTGGACGGCAACCTGTTCCGCATCGCCGGCGTGGACGCCGACGCCATCGGCAAGCCGCGGCCCGAGCCGCTGGTGCTGCCCGAGGGCGCGGGCGACGCCGAGGTCGAGAAGCTGGTCTGGGACCAGCTGCGCACCTGCTTCGACCCGGAGATCCCGGTCAACATCGTCGAGCTGGGCCTGGTCTACGACTGCGACCTGGGCCGCAACGCCGAGGGCGATCGCACCGTCGCCATCCGCATGACCCTGACCGCGCCCGGCTGCGGCATGGGCGACATCCTGGTGCAGGACGTGCGCGACAAGGTCGAGCAGGTGCCGACGATCGCCGAGGCCGACGTCGAGCTGGTGTTCGACCCGCCCTGGAACCAGTCGATGATGTCCGACGCGGCGCGCCTCGAGACCGGCCTGTTCTGAGTCCCGGCCGGGTCCGGCAGGGCAGCCCGGCTGTCACCGCCCGGCCCGCGTGTAGCCCATCCCTGACCATCACGAAGCTGGCCGACGAACGGCTGGCTTTTCCTTGCGCCGCAGCTTGACCCATGACTTTCGTCACGCTAGCGTCGGCCGGGTGTAACGCATTTGAGATATGCGTCACACATCCGGGTGGTCGTGTTCCCCCGCGGCAGGATTCGAGGCCATAGAAATGGCCCGGCGGGGAAGGGCGTTCCAGGGGACCCGGGGCAAGGATGCAAGCACGGCCGCTTCGGGCGGCCCTTGTTGCCATCACTGATTCGGGGAAAAACTCTGTGAGCAATATCTCTCGCAAGCTCCGCCTGCGCGGGCTCGTCGTGGCCACGACCCTGGCTTTCGCCGGTTCGTCCGCCTTCGCCGCCCAGGTCAACACCGCCGGCCTCGAGCCGGGCCAGCAGTACGACCGCTTCATCGTCAAGTTCAAGGAAGGCACGCCGGAGGCCAACAGCACGGCCACCCTGCGCCGCTCCCTGCAGTCGGCCAGCGCCAGCGCCACCCAGCTCATGCGCGCCCAGCGCATCCAGGGCGGCCTGCGCAGCAACGCCGATTCCTTCTCGGCCAACCACCTGCGGCGCATGTCGCTGGGCGCCGACGTGATCGCCACGTCGCGCAAGCTGCGCACCGAGGAAGCCGAACTGCTGATGCAGCAGATCGCCAGCAACCCGAACGTCGAGTTCGTGCAGATCGACCGCCTGCTGAAGCACACGCTGACGCCGAACGACACGCGCTATGCCGAGCAGTGGGGCTTCACCGACGCGGACGCCGGCATCCGCGCCAACCAGGCCTGGGACATCGCCACGGGCACCGGCATCATCGTCGCGGTGCTCGACACCGGCCACGTCAGCCACTCCGACCTCAATGCCAACATCGTCGCGGGCTACGACTTCATCAGCGACACCACCGTCGCCGGTGACGGCAACGGCCGCGACTCCGACCCCAGCGACCCGGGCGACTACTACGGCGGCAACCCGTCGAGCTGGCACGGCACCCACGTCGCCGGCACCGTCGCCGCGGTGACCAACAACGCCAAGGGCGTGGCGGGCACCGCCTTCAACGCCAAGGTGATGCCGGTGCGCGTGCTCGGCCGCGGTGGTGGCTACACCTCCGACATCGCCGACGCGATCACCTGGTCGTCGGGTGGCACCGTGTCCGGCGTGCCGACCCTGTCGGCCGCCAACGTCGCCGACGTGATCAACCTCTCGCTCGGCGGCAGCGGCAGCTGCGACACGCTGACCCAGAACGCCATCAACGGCGCCGTCAGCCGCGGCACCACGGTCGTGGTCGCGGCGGGCAACAGCAACGCCAACGTGGCCAACTTCTCGCCGGCGAGCTGCAACAACGTCGTCGCCGTCGCCTCGGTCACCAGCGCCAGCGCCCGTTCGAGCTTCTCGAACTACGGCGCGCTGATCGACGTGTCGGCCCCGGGCTCGGGCATCCTCTCGACCCTCAACAGCGGCACGCAGGGTCCGGGCGCCGAGAGCTACGCGTCCTACAACGGCACCTCGATGGCAGCCCCGCACGTGGCCGGCGCCGTGGCGCTGGCGCAGAGCCGCCGCCTGGCCCTGGGCCTGCCGCTGTGGACCCCGGCCGAGGTGGAAGCCAACCTCAAGTCGACCGCCTACGCCCTCGCGGGCGCCTGCTCGGGTGGCTGCGGCGCGGGCATCATCAACGCCAAGGCCCTCGTCGACGCCGCCGGTGGCAGCACCCCGCCGCCCCCGCCGCCGCCGACCGGCGGCACGCTCACCAAGGGCGTCGCGGTCACCGGCCTCGCGGCCAGCACCGGCAACTCGCTCAACTACACGATGGCCGTCCCGGCCGGCGCCACCAACCTGACCTTCAGCATTTCGGGTGGCACCGGTGACGCCGACCTCTACGTGCAGTTCGGCACCGCGCCGACCGACACCTCGTACGTCTGCCGTCCGTACCTGAGCGGCAACAACGAGACCTGCACCATCGCGGCCCCCTCGGCCGGCACCTACCACGTGCGCGTGAAGGCCTACTCGACCTTCTCCGGCGTGAGCCTGGTGGGCAACTACACCGAGGGCGGCGGTGGCGGCACGCCGCAGACCTACACCAACGGCACCGACTACCAGATCCGCGACAACAGCACGGTCGAGAGCCCGATCTCGGTCTCCGGCCGCAGCGGCAACGCTCCGAGCAGCACGCCGGTGGCGGTCGACATCCGACACACCTACAGGGGCGACCTGCGCGTCGACCTCGTGGCCCCGGACGGCTCGATCTACAACCTGCACAACCGCAGCGGCGGCAGCGCCGACAACATCATCGGCACCTACAACGTGAACCTGTCGAGCGAAGCCATCAACGGCACGTGGCGCCTGCGCGTCAACGACAACGCCGGTGGCGACACCGGCTACATCAACAGCTGGTCGATCACGTTCTGAGCCTAGTAGTCAGTACGACCCCTTCGACCCCGGCCTCGTGCCGGGGTCTTTTTTCCGGCGTCAGAGGCGCTCGAGGCTGACGCTGATCTCGAGGTTGGCCTCGGGCGTGACCGACTGGAGCATGTAGACCTCGCCGGGCTTGCGCGGCCTGGGCGGCACCGGCACCACCACCACCGACATGGCCTTGATGGTGATCGTCGCCTCGGTGCCGTCGGGCAGGGCCAGGGTCACCTGGCGGATGGACTCGTTGTCGGGCAGGGTCATGGCGTGTTTCTCCGGGTTGCGCCGGGGGGCGCGGGATCAGCCCTGCGCGGGCGTCGCCGGCACCAGGCCGGCGCGCTGCAGGAAAAGGTTGGTGTTGATGCGCACCTCGGCCATGCCGGCGCTGCGCGCGGCGTCAATGCGGGTGCGCGCGGCCTCGAGCTCGCCGGTGGAGGCGAACACCTGCGCGGCCAGCAGCGCCACCTCCGCCTGCTGCTGGTCGATGGCGTCGGCGCGGGCCAGCGCGCGGCGGGCCGCCTCGTAGTCGCCCAGGTTGCACAGGTACCAGGCCAGCAGGGCCTGCGCCTTCGCATCGTCGGGTTTCATCGCGAGGAACTCGCCCATGCGCCGCGCCGCCTCGCCATAGGCTTCGCGCGCTTCGTCGCCCGGCGCGCCCGAGGCCGCCAGCACGTCGGCCAGGTTGCCCCAGAGCTCCGGGTTGTTCGGGTTGAGCTGCACGGCCTGGCGATAGTGCAGGGCCGCGCCCTTGCCATCGCCGGCCTGCAGGCGCAGCGTGCCCAGGTTGTTGAGCACGGCCTCCAGGGGCTCGATCGCCAGCGAACGCTCGAGCGCGACGATGGCCTCCTCGTTGCGGCCGGCCGCCGCCAGCAGCGAGCCGAGCGTGCTCCAGACATGCGGGTTGTCGGGGCGCAATTCGCTGGCGCGGCCAAGGGCCTCGATGGCGCCCGCCAGGTCGCCGGAGAGGTAGCGCTGGAAACCGAGGTCGGCGTGCAGGTGCGCATCGTCGGGGCTGGCCTGCAGCGCCTGGCCGAACAGCTCGAGCGCCGCGGCCTGGTCGCCGGCCGCGGCGGCGAGCTTGGCTTCGCCGGCCAGGGCCTGCGCCAGCACCGAGGCATCGGCCTGCGCGCGTTGGTAGTGCTCGCGTGCACGCGGGGCGTCGCCAGCCGCGCGGTAGAGGTCGCCCAGCGCCAGTTGCACCGAACCCAGCGTGCCGTCCATGTTCGCCGCGCGCAGGCAGGCCAGCCGCGCCGACTCGAAGGCACTGGCGTCGCGGTGGCCCTCGAAGCGCCACAGCTCCGCCCGGCAGATGCCGGCCTGGGCGCGCGCGAATCGCTCGTCGCGCACCAGCGCCTGCTCGAAACGCTGCTTCGCCGCTTCGCCCGCGCCCGCCTGCAGCAGCCGCAGTCCGCCCAGGTATTGCTCGAACGCCGCCAGGTCGCGGGTGGGCGCGAGGCGTCGCCGCAGGCCTTCGCCGGCGTCGGGCAGCGGCCCCACCAGTACGCGCGCCACCTCGGCGGCGATTTCCGCCTGCACGTCGAACACGCGCTCGGGCTCGCGGTCGAAGTTGCCGCTCCAGAGCGTGAAGCCGGTCTGCGTGTCGGACAGCTGCGCGGTCACGCGAAGCCGGCCCTGCTCACGCCGCAGGTTGGCCTCGAGCACGGCGGCCACGCCCAGCTGGCGGCCCACGTCCACCGGGCCGCCGCCGGCCGCGAGCGCCTCGCGCGGGCGCCAGGCCGCCACGCGCAGTCCGTCCACCCCGGCCAGGGCCGCCAGCATCTCCCGGGCCAGGCCCTCGGCGTAGGCCTTGTCGTCGGCGCTGCCGCCCAGGGCGTCGAAGGGCAGCACCGCCACCGAGGCCTCGGCCGGCGCCGGAGCAGTGCGCATCTGCGCCAGCACCAGCCAGGCCAGCGCGAGCGCCGCCGCCGAGGCGACGGCCCAGCGCCAGTGGCGCCACCGATCCGCGCTTCGCCGCCCGAGGCGTGCGGCGGGCGCCCCGCGCTGGGACGCCCCGGCCGGGGGCGGGGCCGGCATCGGGGCGGGGGCCGGAAGCAGATCCGGCTCCGGAGCGTCGGGCTCTAGCGGGGCGATGAACCGGTAGCCGAGGGCGTGCTGGGTCTGGATGAAGCGCGGCGCCTGGGTCTCGTCGCCGAGCGCGGCACGGACCTGGGCGATGGCCCGGGTCAGGACGCCCGGGGTGACGTGCCGGTGGCCCCAGACCGCGTCCAGCAGCTGGTCGCGGGTGAGCAGCTCGCCGTGGTGGCGCAGCAGCTCGACCAGCACAGCGAAGGCCTTGGGTTCTAGCGGGCGCAGTTCGCCGTCGCGCGAGAGCTCGTGGGCCGGGACGTCCACCACGACGGCGCCAAACCGGTAGCGCTCGGCCCCGCGACCGCCTGGCGACTCGGTGGATCCGGGCTCCATCGGCATTCCCTCACGCAAACCTCGCGAATGGATGCAAAGCCTCCCTGGCCCCTCCGGCTTCCGTCATGACCGCGGCCGGCGCGGTTGCGATCGTGGTGGCGCGCCGGATCCCCGGCGTCCAGCGACCAAAACGGAGACAAGAGTATGTACGCCAACGCAGAAACCTTCCCGGCCCTGCCAGCCGCCCTGGCCCGTCGCCCGGCCCCCGGCCCGGCCCGCCGCCGCAACATCGGCCCGTGCTCGCTCGAGCCGCGTGAACTCGACCGCTTCAACGGCCTGCTTGCCGACCTCGGCCGGGCCGAGCCCCTGTGCGGCGACCAGATCGTCACCGCCGCCCGCGACCTGTACGACCCGCGCCGGGGCGGGGAGGCGCCGCCCTGCATCGCCCTGCGCCTGGCCCACGCCGACCCGCTCGGGGCCTACGTAGCCGACGCCGCCTGGGGTCCCGGGGAGCAGGCCCTGGTGGCCGGCCGCGCCGTGCTGGCCTACCTGCAGCGCGCCGACGACCTGATCCCCGACTGGGTGCCCCAGGTCGGGCGGCTCGACGATGCGATCGTGGTGGACGTGGCCTGGACCCGCATCGGCGACGAGCTGATGGGCTATCGCGACTTCTGCCGCCTGCGGCTGGTCGAGTCCGGCCTGCGCGGCGTGCCGCCGGGCAGCTTCCGCTTCGACCGGGCCGACTGGCGCGAAGCGCGCCTGGCGGAGGCCGCGCTGCGCGGCCAGCAGCGCCGGGCGCTGTCGTCAAGCTACGTGCCGGCGGCCGCGTCGCGCTTCCGCGTGCATTGAACGTGGCGCCGGCGGAGGGCGGGGCCGCGCCGGCGCGGCCTCAGCCCGCCGCCTCGAAGCGGTTGGCGGCGACGTTCTTGCGCACCTTGAGCGGATCCCAGATGCGGCCGTTCATGGCGATGTAGACGCCCGGCGGCTTCGACTGCACCGCGCCGACCGCGGTGCCGATGTTGAACTCGGCGTCCGAGCCGCGGAAGCGCGCCGGGTTGAGCGCGCCGGTGAGCACGATGGTCTTGCCGGGGATCGAGGCCAGCACCTTCGCGGTGTCGACCATGGTGTCGGTGCCGTGGGTGACCAGCACGTGCGCCGCCGGCTGGGCGGCGATGGTGGCGCGCAGCAGCTCGCGGTCGTCGTCGGTGATGTGCAGGCTGTCCTTGCGGATGATCGGGATCACCGTGAAGCGGAACGCCACGCCCAGTTCCTGCAGGATGCGGCCGATCTGCGGCTCGCCGACCTGGTAGTCGGACTTGTCGTCGAAATACACCTTGTCGATGGTGCCGCCGGTGGTGACGACCAGAAGCTCGTCCATGGGGTTCCTCCTTGGGGCCGCGATTATACGGCCGGGGGCCGGGCCCGGCGGGCGGCCGCGCGGGCGCGCAGGCCATCCCAGCTGGCCGACACCACCAGCACCGAGGCCACCAGCGTTTCGGCCAGCGCCAGCCCGCGTACCGAAGGCTCCGACCAGGCCAGCATCACGCCATGGCAGAAATAGAGCAGGGCGGCCAGCGAGCCCCAGAAGCCCGCGCGCCGGTGCCGCAGCGCCAGCAGCAGCACGGCCGGCAGGATCGGCAGCGAAAAGAACAGCGCCATCGCCCAGGGCGCGGCCTGGGTGGGCGGGGCCAGCCACAGGCGCCAGGCCAGCTGCAGGACCAGCATGGCGACGATGGCGACGGCGGCGATGCGGTCGGCGCGGCTCATGCGCACAGCTTCGCGGCGGTCTCGGCCAGGCGGCGGCCGAGGGCGCGCGCGAGCTGCTTTTCCTCGTCGCTCGGCGTCGGGTCGTCCTGGGCGCCGGCGACGTGGCTGGCGCCGTAGGGCGTGCCGCCCGTGCGGGTGGTGTTGAGCGCGGCCTCGGTGAAGGGGATGCCCAGCACCAGCATGCCGTGGTGCAGCAGCGGCACCATCATGGTCAGCAGGGTCGATTCCTGGCCGCCGTGCTGGGTGGCGGTGGAGGTGAACACCGCCGCGGGGCGGCCCACCAGCGTGCCCGAGGCCCACTGCGCGCCCAGGCCGTCGATGAAATGCTTCACCGGCGCGGCCATGTTGCCGAAGCGCGTCGGGCTGCCCAGGGCCAGGCCCACGCATTCCTCGAGGTCGGCGGCGCTGACGAAGGGCGCGCCTTCGTCGGGCACCGGCGGCGCCGCCGTGGCGGTGACCGCGGCCACCGGCGGCACCGTGCGCAACCGCGCCTGCATGCCAGGCACCTCGCCGATGCCGCGGGCGATGTGCCGCGCGAGCTGGGCGACCGAGCCGCCGCGGCTGTAGTAGAGGACCAGGATCTCGGGCATGGCGGTTCCGGCGTGGGGGTCTGCCGGCATTATCGCCCATCGTCCCGTCGTGGCCGCGTTTGCTAGGCTTGGCCGATGCCGATCGCCCGCACGCTTCGCCAGTGGTGGCACCGCCTGGACCGGGAGCGGATCCAGTCCTTCTCCCGCTTCCTGTGGAAGCGCTTCCTCGACGACCGCTGCTTCGAGACCGCCGGCGCGCTCGCCTACACCACGCTGTTCGCGCTGGTGCCGCTGAGCATGGTGGTGTTCGGCATCCTCGCGGCCTTCCCGGTCTTCGACGCCTGGAGCGCGCAGCTGACCAACTTCATCTTCTCCAACTTCGTGCCGGGGTCGGCGCGCGCCGTCGAGGCCTACCTCCGCGACTTCACCGCCAGCACGCGCCAGCTCACCGTGACCGGCGTGACGGCGCTGCTGGTGTCGCTGCTGCTGACGATGTGGAGCATCGAATCCACCTTCAACCGGGTCTGGCGGGTGCCGACGCCGCGGCCGGGGCTGTTCCGCTTCCTGGTGTACTGGACGCTGCTGACCCTGGGGACGCTGGGCGCGGTGGCCAGCCTGGCGGTCACCTCCTACCTGTTCGCGCTGCCGGTGTGGTCGGGCGAGGCGCAGGCCTGGACGACGCGCCTGCTGGGCTACCTGCCCAACGTGGTGGAGCTGGTGGTGTTCACCCTGGCGTACTGGCTGATCCCGCACCGCAGCGTGCCGCTGCGCTTCGCGCTGGCCGGCGGCCTGTTCGCGACGGTGCTGTTCGAGCTGGCCAAGCGCGGCTTCGCCGCCTACCTGCTGGGCGTGCCCACCTACGAGCAGCTCTACGGCGCGCTGGCGGTGGTGCCGATCTTCATGGTCTGGGTGTACCTGAGCTGGGTGGTGGTGCTGCTGGGTGCGAGTTTCGCGGCCTCGCTGTCGTCCTTCCGCTACCAGCCGCGCGCCCTGCGGCTGCCGGCGGGCATGGAGATGTACGGCTACCTGCGCCTGCTGGGCCGGCTGGCGCAGGCGCGCCGGCAGGGCCGCGGCCTGCACATCGCCGACGTGCAGGACGTCGAGCCCATGCTCACCGACGACCTGCTGCAGCGGATGTTCGCCGGGCTCTCGAAGCTCAACATCGTGCGCCGCGGCGAGGACGGGGCCTGGCTGCTCAGCCGCGACCTCGACGGCGTGACGCTCGGCGAGCTGCACGATGGCCTGGGCCTGCGCGTGCCCGGGCCGGTGCACGGCCTGCCCGGCTACGACGATCCGATCGGCCGCGACGCCGCCCGCGCGCTCTCGCACCTGCAGCAACCCCTGGAGCTTCCGATGGCGCGCAGCGTCGGCAGTTTCTTCACCCCGGAACCGGACAATCGCAAGCCATGAAGACCCTGATCGCCCCGAGCCTGTTGCTCCTCGTCCTGGCCGCCTGCCAGCCCGCCTCCGAAACGCCGGTGGCCGAAGCCGCGCCCGAGCCGGTGGCCGCGGCGCCGCAGCCCGCGGCGGAGCCGGCCCCGGCCGGCGAGCTGCCGACCCACCCGAGCCTGGTGGTGGAGACGCTCGACCACGGCACCTTCGACCTGGCCGCGCAGCGCGGCGGCTGGGTGGTGGTCAACTTCTGGGCCACCTGGTGCAAGCCCTGCCTGAAGGAAATCCCCGACCTGACCGCCTTCGACGCCGCCCGCGACGACGTGCGCGTGGTGGGCCTGGCCTACGAGGAAATCGCCGTCGAAGACATGCGGGCGTTCCTGGAAAAGCATCCGGCGGGTTACCCGATCGCCCTGGTGGACGTCTACAACCCGCCGGCCGATTTCGAGACGCCGCGCGGCCTGCCGCTGACCTACCTGATCGACCCGGAAGGCAAGGTCGCCAAGAAGTACCTCGGCCCGGTGACCTCGGAGATGCTCGCCGCCGATATCGCCGCGGCCACCGCCGGCTGAGGCCGGCACGCTTCAGTAGCGCGCTTTGATCGGCTTGACCGGGCCGGTATAGCGTTCCTTGCGCGGCTTGCCCGCCAGCGGCGGCAGCTCGAGCGCCTGCCCGGGCACCTCGTGGTCGGGCAGGTGGTCGAGCAGGTGCCGGATCAGGTTGAGCCGGCCGCGCTTTTGGTCGTTGAAGTCCACCACGAACCACGGGGCGTGCCGCTTGTGCGTGGCCTTGAACATCTCGTCGCGGGCCTTGCCGTATTCGGCGTACTTCTCGCGCGACTTGATGTCGATGGGCGAGAGCTTCCAGCGCTTGAGCGGGTCCTCGAGGCGCTCGGCGAAGCGCTCCTCCTGCTTGTCCTGGTCCACCGCCAGCCAGTACTTGAACAGCAGGATGCCGTCGTCGACCAGCATCTTCTCGAACACCGGCGCCTGGGCCAGGAACTGCTCCACCTGCGCCGGCGTGGCGAAGCCCATCACCTTCTCGACGCCGGCGCGGTTGTACCAGCTGCGGTCGAACAGGGTGATCTCGCCGGCGGCGGGCAGGTGCGGCACGTAGCGCTGGAAATACCACTGGCCCTGCTCGCGCTCGCCGGGCTTGGACAGGGCCACGACCCGGCACTGGCGGGGATTGAGGCATTCGGCGATCGCGCTGATGGCGCCGCCCTTGCCGGCGGTGTCGCGGCCCTCGAACACCACCACCAGCCGCTTGCCGGTGTGCTGCAGCCAGCGCGCCATGGCATTGAGCTCGACCTGCAGCTGCTCGAGCTTGTCCTGGTAGCGCCAGCGGGTTTCCTTGCTCATCGAAGGGCTCCTGGTGGGCGTCCGGGCTCAGCTTTCGCGCAGGCGCGGCCGCAGGTTGGCGAGGTTGCAGGGTTTGGTGCGGGCGTCGAGCTGGGCGCGGACGAGCTTCTCCCAGCCGGTCCGGCAGGCCGAGGTGGAGCCGGGCAGGGCGAACAGGAAGGTGGCGTTGGCCAGGCCGGCGAAGGCGCGCGACTGCAGGGTGGAGGTGCCGATCTCGTCGAAGCTCAGCGCCCGGAACATCTCGCCGAAGCCGGGCATGGCCTTGTCGAGCAGCGGTTCGAGCGCCTCGGGCGTGGAATCGCGGCCGGTGAAGCCGGTGCCGCCGTTGACCAGGATGCCGTGCACGGCCTCGTCGGCGATCCAGCGCGAGACGATGGCGCGCAGGGCGTACTTGTCGTCGCGCACGATGGCGCGCTCGTGCAGGTGGTGGCCGGCCTCGGCCAGCGCGGCGCAGAGGTAATCGCCCGAGCCGTCGTTGGCGGTGGTGCGGGTGTCGGACACCGTCAGCACGCACAGCGACAGCGGCAGGAAGTCGTTGCCGGCGCTCATGCGGCCTCCGTGAGCAGCTTGAGTTCGTCGGCCTGGTGCTCGCGGGTGAGCCGGTCGACCAGTTCGTCCAGGTCGCCGTCCATCACCTGCGGCAGCGCGTAGAGCGTGAGGCCCTCGACGCGGTGGTCGGTGATGCGGCCCTGCGGGAAGTTGTAGGTGCGGATGCGCTGGCTGCGGTCGCCGCTGCCCACCTGCAGCCGGCGCGACTGCGCCTGCGCCGCGGCCTGCTTCGAGCGCTCCTCGTCGAGCAGGCGGGCCTTGAGCAGGGACATCGCCCGGGCGCGGTTCTTGTGCTGGCTGCGTTCGTCCTGGCACTCGACCACGATGCCCGAGGGCAGGTGGGTGATGCGGATGGCCGAGTCGGTCTTGTTCACGTGCTGGCCGCCGGCGCCGGAGGCGCGGAAGGTGTCGACCTTGATGTCGGCGTCGCGCACCTCGATCTCGTCCACCTCGTCGAGCTCGGGCAGGATGGCCACCGTGGCGGCCGAGGTGTGGATGCGGCCCTGCGACTCGGTGGCCGGCACGCGCTGGACGCGGTGGGTGCCGGACTCGAACTTCAGGCGCGAATAGGCGCCCTTGCCCTCGATGCGGGCGACGATTTCCTTGTAGCCGCCGTGCTCGCCCTCGCTGGCCGAGACGACCTCGACCTGCCAGCGGCGGCGCTCCGCGTAACGCGCGTACATGCGGAACAGGTCGCCGGCGAAGATGGCGGCTTCGTCGCCGCCGGTTCCGGCGCGCACTTCCAGGAATAGGTTGGCCTCGTCGCGCGGGTCGCGCGGCACCAGCAGCAGGGCGAGTTCGTCGTCGAGCATGGCCAGGCGTTCACGCGCGGCCGGGATTTCTTCTTCGGCCAGTTCACGCAGCTCCGGGTCGGCGCGCATCGCCTCGGCCGCCTGCAGGTCGCGCTGGGCCTGGGCCCACGCGGCCAGGCCGCTGGCCACCGGCTCGAGCTGGGCGTATTCCTTCGACAGCGCCCGGAAGCGCGCGTTGTCGGCGGCCACGCCGGGGTCGGCCAGCATCCGGCCGACCTCCTCGTGGCGCTCGGCCAGGGCCTCGAGCTTACGACGCAGGCCCGGTGTCATCGTCGTCCTGGTAGAGGCGTTCGGCGGCGCGCAGCAAGTCGAGGTCGCCGTCGAGCGCGGCCTGGCGCAGCGCGGCGCTGGGGCCGTGCAGCAGTTTGTTGGTCAGCTGGGCGGCCAGCAGTTCCACCACCTCGGTGGCCGGCTTGCCGGCGGCCAGCTGCTCGTGCGCGCGCGCCAGCATCTGTTCGCGCGCGGCTTCGGCGCGGCGGCGCATCGCCTTGAGCGCATCCTGGCGCCCCTGCGCCCGCCACCAGGCCATGTAGTGCTCGACCTGCAGGTCGATGATGGCCTGGGCCTGCTCGGCCGCCTCGCGGCGCGAGGCTCGGTTTTCCTCGATCACCTGCTCGAGGTCGTCGACGGTGTAGAGGTAGACGTCGGCCAGCGTGGCCACGGCCGGGTCGATGTCGCGCGGCACCGCGAGGTCGAGCATGAACATCGGCCGGTGCTTGCGCGCCTTGAGCGCGGCCTGCACGGCCTCGAGCCGCAGCACGGGCTCGCGCGCGGCGGTGGCGGTGATGACGATGTCGGCCTCGGGCAGGTGCCGCGAGAGCTCCGACAGCGGCAGCGCATAGCCGCCGTGGCGGCTGGCCAGGGCCTGGGCGTGCTCGAGGGTGCGGTTGGCGACCAGCAGCCGGCGCGCCTTGGCGTCCACCAGGTGGCGCGCGGCCAGCTCGATGGTGTCGCCGGCGCCGACCAGCAGCACGGTGGCGCGGTCGAGTTCGCTGAAGACCTGGCGCGCCAGCCGCACCGCGGCATAGGCCACCGAAACCGGGTGCGCGCCGATGCGGGTGTCGGTGCGCACGCGCTTGGCGACCTGGAAGCTTTGCTGGAACAGCCGGTCGAGCGGCGTGCGCAGGCGCTGCCGGCTGCGCGCGGCCTGCCAGGCGTCCTTGACCTGGCCCAGGATCTGCGGCTCGCCGAGCACCAGCGAATCGAGGCCCGTGGCCACGCGGAACAGGTGGCGCACGGCCTGCTCGTCGCGGTGCTGGTAGACGTAGTCGGCCAGCGCCTCGGGCGCCAGGCCATGGTGGCGCGCCAGCCACTCGACCACGGCGGCCTCGCGGCCGTCCTCGACCTGGGCGTAGACCTCGGTGCGGTTGCAGGTGGACAGCAGCGCGGCTTCCGCCACGCCCGGCACCTGGCCCAGCGCGTCGAGCGCGCCCGGCAGCTGGCCGCCGTCCATCGCCACCCGTTCGCGCAGCGCGAGCGGGGCGGTCTGGTGGTTCAGTCCTAGGGCGAGCAGGGGCATGGGACGTTGGCTGGCCGCGTTGCGCTAAGCTTCCGCGGGCTGGGCTCTCGTGGTTTCCGGCGCCCATTCTAGCCTTTGGCCGTGCAATCCCCATGATCTGGAGCAAATGCCGCCCGTTTGCCTGCGTCGCGCTGGCCCTGGGCCTGGCGGGCGCGGCCGTGGCGCACACCGGCGAGGTGCTCGAGCCGGTGATGGCCGGCGAGTTCGCGCTCCAGGCCGGCGACCTGCCCCAGGCCGCGGCGCATTACCTGCGCGCCGCCGAACTCTCGACCGACCCGGGCCTGGCCGAGCGGGCCACCCGCATCGCCCTGCTGGCCGGGCGGCCGGCGCTGGCCGGCAGCGCCCTTGAGCGCTGGCAGTTGCTGGCGCCCGGCGCGGCCAGCCTGCCCGGGGCCCGGCTCGAGCTGGCGCTCGCCCGCGGCGACGTGGACGAGGCGATGCAGGCGGTTTCGGTCCTGCAGGTCCTGCCCGGCGAGGCGGGCCTGCCCGCGCTGATCTCGATCCTGGGCAACGCCGCCGGCGAGCGTCGTGAGCTGGCGCGCCGGGTGCTGCGGGCCATGTTCGTTTCCGACCAGCTGCCGCCCCGGCTGGGCGGCTGGCTGGCGGTGGCCAGCCTGGCCCGGCGCCTGGACGAGCCCGAGCTGGCCGAGACCCTGGTTCGCGAGGGCATCGAGCGATTCCCCGATGACCCGCGCGCGCACCTGCTGACCGCCGACCGGCTGCGCCGCGAGGGCCGCGACGATGAGGCCCGGGTGCGGCTGGCGACGCTCGGCGACCCGGCGGCCCTGGCGCCGGAGCTGCGCCGCACGGCCGCCCGCCAGCATGCGCTGATGGGCGATCCGCTCGCGGCCGCCGCCACCCTTGGCGCCGGTCCGCAGGACGAGGAAAGCCTGCGCCAGCGCGCCCGCTGGCTGCTCGACGCCGGCGACCGGCCGGCACTGGCCGCGCTTTACGAGGAAACGGCGGCGCTGGACCGGGTGCCCCCGCCCGAGCGCCGGCTGCTGCTGGGCATGCTCGCCGAGGGGCTGTTGCGCTGGCGCGAGGCGGAGGCCTGGTATGCCTCGGTGCCTCGCGGCGAGGGCCACGACCAGGCCACCCTGCGCCGCGCCGGCGCGCTGGCGCGGCTGGCCCGATTGCCCGAGGCGCTGGCCTCGCTGCGCGCGCTGCGGAGCGACGAGGAGGCCGACGGCGAGGCGATCCGCGACGCCTTCCTGCTCGAGTCCGACCTGCTCGAACGCCGCGGCCGGGGCGACGAGGCCCTGGCGGTGCTCGATGAATCGCTGGAGGTTTTCGAGGGCGACCCGGCGCTGCGCTACGCCCGGGCGATGCTGCACGAACGCGCCGGTCGCCTGGACGAGGCGCTCGCCGACCTGCAGCTGATCCTCGACGAGGAGCCCGACAGCCACCAGGCGCTGAACGCCTACGGTTATGCGCTGCTGGTCCGCCGCGACCAGCCGGCGCAGGCGCTGCCCTACCTCGAGCGCGCGTTCGAGCTGGCGCCGGAGTCGGCGGCCGTGCTCGACAGCCTCGGCTGGCTGCGCTTCCGCATGGGCGAGCCGGAGATGGCACTGGAGCTGCTGCAGAAGGCCTGGGAGCGCCAGCGCATGGCGGAAATCGCCGCGCACCTGGGCGAAGTCCTGTGGACCCTGGGCCGCAAGGCCGAGGCGCGCGAGATCTGGCGCGCCGGGCTGCGCCTCGGCGGCAGCGACGACACCCTCGATGAAACCCTCGACCGCCTGCTCGGGAGCCGCACCCCATGATCCGACCGACCTCCGCCCTTGCCCTCGTCCTGCTGCTCGCGGCCTGCGTGCCGGCGCCCGTGCGTGGCCCCGGCGACGCCGCGCAGCTGGCGGCGCAGGTGGCGCACGAGGCCGCGCTGCGGGCCGAGCCGGCCTGGGGGCTCGAGGGCAGGCTGGCGGTGCGCGCCGGGAGCGAGGGCGGCAGCGGCCGGCTGGAGTGGCGGCAGCAGGGCGGGGAGTACGAGATCCGCCTTTCGGCACCCGTGACCGGCAAGGGCTGGCGCCTGCTCGGCACGCCGGACGGCGCGCGCATCGAGGGCCTCGATGCTGGCCCCGTGGATGGCCCGGACGCCCGTGCGCTGCTGGCCGAAGCCACCGGCTGGGACATCCCGGTGGATGACCTGGCCTGGTGGGTGCGCGGTGGCCGGGCGCCCGGCGCGGCCGAGATCGAGTTCGGGGCCGACGGCCGTCCGGCCCGTCTGGTGCAGCAGGGCTGGACGGTGGAATACCGCGAGTGGGTCGGCGAGCGCCCGCGCCGGGTGTTCGCCAGCCGCGGCGAGGCCAGCGTGCGCCTGGTGGTCGACCGCTGGGGCCAGCCGTGAGCGAGCCGGCCTGGAGCGCATGGCCGGCGCCGGCCAAGCTCAACCTGTTCCTGCGCATCACCGGCCGCCGCCCGGACGGCTACCACCGCCTGCAGACGGTGTTCCAGCTGCTCGACTGGGGCGACACGGTGCGCCTGCGGGTGCGCGACGATGGCCAGGTCGTGCGCGCCGGGGCCGAGGGCTACGCGGTGCCGGAGTCGGACGACCTGGTGGTTCGTGCCGCTAAAGTTCTGCAAAAAGAAGCCAATTGCAGCAAAGGCGCAGACATAATCGTTGAAAAGAAGATTCCACTGGGCGGCGGTTTCGGCGGCGGCTCCTCGGACGCGGCCACCGTGCTCGTGGCCCTCGACCACCTGTGGGGCACCCGGCTGGGCGAGGAGCGGCTGGCCGCCCTGGGCCTGGCCCTGGGCGCCGACGTGCCGGTGTTCGTGCGCGGCCGCAGCGCCTGGGCCGAGGGGGTGGGGGAGGCGCTGGTGCCGCTGGCCCTGGCGCCGGCCAGCTACCTCGTGGTGGACACCGGCGTTTGCGTGCCCACGGGCGAGCTTTTCCAGGCCCCGGATTTGACCCGGGATGCCCCGGAAGCGACAATATCGGACTTCGTTTCAGGCCCTTCGCTCGGGAATGCCTTCGAGCCGGTGCTGCGTCGTCGTTCACCGGTCGTCGCCACGACCCTGGATGCGCTTTCGCGGCTCGGTCCGGCGGCCCTCACCGGGACCGGCGGCGGCTGTTTCGCGCGCTTCGGCGCGCGCGCCGATGCCGAGGCCGCGCTGGCGCGCCTGCCCCCGGGGCTGCGCGCCTGGGTGGCCGACGGGGTGGACGTGTCGCCCCTGCACCGGGCGCTGTCCGCCCGGCGGGCCTGAGACGGCGTTTTTCCAGCGGTGGGGCGTCGCCAAGTGGCCTAAGGCACCGGGTTTTGATCCCGGCATTTCGTAGGTTCGAATCCTACCGCCCCAGCCACCCGCGTCGCGTCGCCCGCCCGTCCACCAACCGGAAGCCCGCCCCATGAGCAAGCAGAACCTGCTCGTCTTCACCGGCAACGCCAACCGCCCGCTCGCGCTGGCGGTTTGCCGCCAGCTGGGCATTCCGCTGGGCAAGGCGCAGGTGGGCAAGTTCTCCGACGGCGAGGTGCAGGTCGAGATCGAGGAGAACGTGCGCCGGCAGGAGGTGTTCGTCATCCAGTCCACCAGCGCGCCGACCGCCGAGAACTTCATGGAGCTGCTGGTGCTGATCGACGCGCTCAAGCGCGCCTCGGTCGCCAGCGTCACCGCGGTGGTGCCGTACTTCGGCTACGCCCGCCAGGACCGCCGCATGCGCTCGGCGCGCGTGCCGATCACGGCCAAGGTAGCGGCCAAGATGTACACTGCCGTCGGCACCGACCGCGTGCTGACGGTCGACCTGCATGCCGACCAGATCCAGGGCTTCTTCGATATCCCGGTCGACAACGTCTACGCCTCGCCGCTGCTGCTGGCCGACATCTGGCGCACGCTGGGCACCGACAACCTGGTGGTGGTCTCGCCGGACGTCGGCGGCGTGGTGCGCGCGCGCGCCATCGCCAAGCGCCTGGACGACGCCGACCTGGCCATCATCGACAAGCGCCGCCCGAAGGCCAACGTGGCCACGGTGATGAACATCATCGGCGACGTCGAGGGCAAGACCTGCGTGCTGGTGGACGACATCGTCGACACCGCCGGCACCCTGTGCGCGGCCGCCGCCGCGCTCAAGCAGAACGGCGCGAAGAAGGTCGTGGCCTACTGCACCCACCCGGTGCTGTCGGGCGCGGCCATCGCCAACGTCTCGAACTCGCAGCTCGACGAGCTGGTGGTCACCGACACCATCCCGCTGTCGGAGGCCGCGCGGGCCTGCCCGCGCATCCGCCAGCTGTCGGTGGCCGAGCTGCTGGCCGAGACCATCCGCCGCATCGCCTTCGGCGAGTCGGTGAGCTCGCTGTACGTGGATTGAGGCAGGGCGGGGGCATCCGGCATCGGCGTCGCGGCGCCGATGCCCGATTCCCCCGGGAACGACGCCAGGCCTGGTCGCGGGCAGGGCGGTAAGCACCGAAAGGTGCATCACAACCAAAGAAGGCAACACGAACATGGCTAAGAACGAACACAAGCTGGTCGCCACCAGCCGCAAGGACGAGGGCAAGGGTGCGAGCCGCCGCCTCCGTCGCAGCGGCCACGTGCCGGCCATCGTCTATGGCGGCCACCAGGAGCCGCAGAGCGTGCAGGTCGAGCACAACCACCTCTGGCTGACCAGCCAGAACGAGTGGTTCTACTCGGCCATCCTCGACCTCGACGTCGACGGCAAGGTCCAGAAGGTCCTGCTGCGCGACATGCAGCGCCACCCGTTCAAGCAGCAGATCCTGCACCTGGACTTCCTGCGCGTGAGCGAGAACGAGGCCCTGCGCGCCAAGGTGCCGCTGCACTTCGCCAACCAGGAGAAGTCCCCGGCCGGCAAGTCGGCGGGCGTCGTGGTCACCCACGAGCTCAACGAGGTCGAAGTCAGCTGCCTGCCGAAGGACCTGCCGGAGTTCATCGAGGTCGACCTGTCGGCGCTGGCCGTCGGCGACATCGTGCACCTCTCGCAGATCGTGCTGCCCAAGGGCGTCACCATCCCGGCCCTGGCCCACGGCAAGGAGCACGACCTGGCGGTCGTGATCGCCAAGCACGCCCGCGTCGAGGCCGAGGAAACCGCCGCGCCGACCTCCGCCGAGGTCCCGGCCGCCAAGGTCGCCAAGGCCGACGCCGCCCCGGCGGCGCCGAAGAAGAAGTAACCCTCGCTTCCCCTCCCTCTCCCGTCGGGAGAGGGCCGGGGAGAGGGCAATCCCTTCGACGTGGCTGGTCTGCGCCTCATCGTCGGCCTGGGCAACCCCGGTGCCGAACACGCCCGAACCCGGCACAACGCCGGGTTCTGGTTTCTTGACGCCCTGGCGGCAAAGGCCGGGGCGCGCTTTGGCCTCGAGTCCAAGCTCCATGGCGAGACCGCCAAGGTCGAGCTGGCCGGGCACACGCTCTGGCTGCTCAGGCCCGCGACCTTCATGAACGCCTCCGGGCGCTCGGTGGCCGCGGCCCTGCGCTACTGGAAGATCGACCCGTCCGAGGCCCTGCTGGCCCACGACGAGCTCGACCTGCCCCCGGGCGCCGCCCGCCTGAAGTTCGATGGCGGCCACGGCGGCCAGAACGGCCTGCGCGACACCATGCAGCACCTGGGCCACGGCAAGTTCCATCGCCTGCGCATAGGCATCGGCCATCCCGGCCACAAGGACAAGGTCACCCCCTGGGTGCTTGGCCGGCCCGGGAAGGACGACGAAGCCTCCATCCTTCGGGCCATCGACGACGCCCTGGCGGTGCTGCCGCTGGCGGTCGCCGGTGAGTTCCCCGAGGCGATGAAGCGCCTGCACACCCCCAAATCCTGAGGAAGAAGACCCCACCATGGGCATCAAATGCGGCATCGTCGGCCTGCCCAACGTCGGCAAGTCCACCCTGTTCAACGCGCTGACCAAGGCCGGCATCGCCGCCGCCAACTTCCCGTTCTGCACCATCGAGCCCAACACGGGCGTGGTGCCGGTGCCGGACCCGCGCCTCAACCAGCTGGCCGAGATCGTCAAGCCCCAGAAGGTGATCCCGACCTCGTTCGAGTTCGTCGACATCGCCGGCCTGGTCGCCGGCGCCAGCAAGGGCGAGGGCCTGGGCAACAAGTTCCTGGCGCACATCCGCGAGGTGGACGCCATCGCCCACGTGGTGCGCTGCTTCGAGCACACCGACATCGTGCACGTGGCCGGCAAGGTCGACCCGATCTCGGACATCGAGACCATCGACACCGAGCTGGCCCTGGCCGACCTCGATTCGGTCGAAAAGGCCCTCAACCGCGCCGAGCGCGAGGCCAAGACCGGCAACAAGGACGCCATGGTCCGCAAGGAGGTCCTGGCGCGCCTGCGCGCCGGCCTCGACCAGGGCACCCCGGCCCGGGCCCTGGGCCTGTCGGCCGAGGACAAGGCCGTGGTCCGCGACCTGTTCCTGCTCACCCTCAAGCCGGTGATGTACGTGGCCAACGTGCTCGAGGACGGCTTCGAGAACAACCCCCACCTGGACGCCGTCCGGGCCCGGGCCGAGCGCGAGGGCGCCCAGGTGGTGCCGGTCTGCGCCGCCATCGAGGAGGAGCTGGCCCAGCTCGAGGACGCCGACCGGGGCGAGTTCCTGGCCACCATGGGCCTGGACGAGCCGGGCCTGAACCGGGTCATCCGCGCCGGCTACGCCCTGCTGGGCATGCAGACCTACTTCACGGCCGGCGTGAAGGAAGTGCGGGCCTGGCAGGTCCACAAGGGCGCCACCGCGCCCCAGGCCGCCGCCGTCATCCACACCGACTTCGAGAAGGGCTTCATCCGCGCCGAGACCATCTCCTTCGACGACTACATCCGCTATCGCGGCGAGTCCGGGGCCCGCGACGCCGGGCGCCTGCGCCTGGAGGGCAAGGACTACGTGGTGCAGGAGGGCGACGTCCTGCATTTCCGCTTCAACGTCTGATCCGGCGGGGAAAGGGTTCGCCGGGCGTTGACATTTGTCCCCCGCGCGAACAAAATTACGGGCTCCCTGACGGAGGGATACCCAAGCGGCCAACGGGGGCAGACTGTAAATCTGCTGGCTCACGCCTTCGGTGGTTCGAATCCACCTCCCTCCACCAGCTCCGCGGGGCCAGTTCACCGGTCGCGCAGTGCGGGAGTAGTTCAATGGTAGAACCTCAGCCTTCCAAGCTGATCATGCGGGTTCGATTCCCGTCTCCCGCTCCATTGACCGACCGTTCCACCGCAACACCCAAAATTCCGCTCATGTAGCTCAGTCGGTAGAGCACTTCCTTGGTAAGGAAGAGGTCGCTGGTTCGATTCCAGTCATGAGCACCACATCCAAACCTTGAATCCGCCAGGTACACGCTAATGTCCAAGGGTAAGTTTGAGCGCACCAAGCCCCACGTGAACGTGGGCACCATCGGTCACGTTGACCACGGCAAGACGACGCTGACTGCGGCGCTGAC
>NZ_MEDO01000027.1 GCF_001724815.1 Arenimonas sp. SCN 70-307
CCTGCATGCGCATCCTGGCAATCCGCCTGAACGCCATGATCAGGGATCAGACCGACTGGAGGGTCCACCCGGCCTGAGCAAGACAGTTGCTCCTACAGGAGCTTTACAAGCAGGGCGGCGGCGGCGCGGCGGGCCTTGGCGCGGGCCGCGTCGATGTCGGTGTCGCGGGCCAGGGTGACGGCGACGCGGCGGTGGCCTTCCACGCGGGGTTTGCCGAACAGGCGCAGCTGGGTGTCGGGTTCGGCCAGCGCGGCGTCCACGCCGCTGAATTCCGGCACGCCGTGGCCCGTGGCCAGCACCGCGCACGAGGCGGACGGGCCCAGCGCGCGGATGTTCGGGATCGGCAGGCCGAGGATGGCGCGTGCGTGCAGCGCGAATTCGCTCAGCTCCTGCGAGATCAGCGTCACCAGGCCGGTGTCGTGCGGCCGCGGCGAGACCTCGCTGAACCACACCTGGTCGCCCTTCACGAACAGCTCCACGCCGAACAGGCCCCAGCCGCCCAGGTCGTCGGTGACCGCGCGGGCGATGCGCTGCGATTCGCGCAGCGCCGCCTCCGACATGGGCTGCGGCATCCAGCTCTCGCGGTAGTCGCCGTCCTTCTGCAGGTGGCCGATCGGGTCGCAGAACGAGGTGCCGTCGCGGTGGCGCACCGTCAGCAGGGTGATTTCGTAGTCGAAGTCGATGAAACCCTCGACGATGCAGCGCCCCTGCCCGGCGCGGCCGCCAGACTGCGCGTACTCCCAGGCCGCGTCGACGTCGGCCTCGCTGCGCAGCGTGCTCTGGCCCTTGCCCGAGCTGGACATCACCGGCTTGACCACGCAGGGCAGGCCGATGGCCTGCACCGCCTCGCGGTATTCCTCGAGCGTATCCACGAAACGATACGGCGAGGTCGGCAGGCCGAGGGTCTCGGCCGCCAGCCGGCGGATGCCCTCGCGGTCCATCGTCAGCCGCGCCGCCCGCGCCGTCGGCACCACGCGCTGGCCGCGCGAGGCCTCGAGCTCGACCAGGGTCTGGGTGTGGATGGCCTCGATCTCGGGCACCACCAGGTCGGGCTTTTCGTGCGCGATGAGGTCGCGCAGCGCGGCCGGGTCGAGCATGTTGAGCGTGTGCGCGCGATGCGCCACCTGCATGGCCGGCGCGTTGTCGTAGCGGTCGGCGGCGATCACCTCCACGCCCAGGCGCTGCAGCTCGATCACCACTTCCTTGCCCAGCTCGCCCGAGCCGAGCATCAGCACGCGGCGCGCCGAAGGTGAAAGCGGGGTTCCGAGGGTGACGGGGTCGGACATGTCGGCGCGGCCTGCGTGGAAAGCGCTGATTGTAACGGCCGCGCCGCTGCCGGGGCGCCGCCTTTCTGTCATCCTTGGCCGATACGCCCATCGCCACGCCATGACCCGATTCCTGCTCCCCGCCCTGCTGTTGCTGCTGCCCGGCCCCGCGCTCGCCGCGCGCTGGAGCGAACCCGAGATCACCGGCCTGGTCACCGACCGCGCCATCGCCGAAATCAGCGGCCTGGCCGCCTCGCGCAATTTCCCGGGCCACTACTGGGCCATCAACGACAGCGGCAGCCCGGCCGAGCTGCACCTGGTGGATGGCAAGGGCAAGCGCGTGGCCAGCGTGCCGCTGCGCGGCGCCGACAACATCGACTGGGAAGACCTGGCCAGCTTCGAGCGCGACGGCAAGCGCTGGCTGCTGATCGCCGACGTGGGCGACAACGGCGGCCTGCGCCGGCAGCTGCAGCTGGTGCTGCTCGAGGAGCCCGCCGCGCTCGACCGGCCCGCGACCGTCACCTCGGTGCAGGCCTTCCGCTGGCCCGACGGCCCGCGCGACTGCGAGGCCGCGGCGGTCGACCCCGTCGCCGGCGAGGTGCTGCTGGTCTCCAAGAAGCGCGTGCCGGCCGAACTCTTCCGCGTGCCGCTCGATCCTCGCGACGACGGGGAGCCGCACGTGGCCGAACTCGTCGGCACCCTGCCCCACATCGAACAGCCGGACGCCGCCGACCTGGCGCAGACCCCGCTCTACGGTCGCTACCGCGCCCAGGTCACCGCCGCCGACCTCAGCCCCAACGGCCGGGTGCTGGCGGTGCTCAACTACCGCTCCGTGCACTTCTACGTGCGCGAGCGCGGCGGCGCCTGGGCCCCGGCCATCGCGCCGGACGCCCCGCACCGGCACCTGGTGCTGCCCTGGCTGCCCCAGGCCGAGGGCCTGGCCTTCGGGGCCGACGGCCGGGAAATCGTCATCGGCAGCGAGCAGCTGCCCTCGCCCTTCCTGCGCTACCGGCTGATCCCGTCGGAAAGCCCTTGACTACTGATATCACTTAGATATCATCTCCTCATTCCCGAGGAGTCGCGCCATGAAAGAACAAGCCATCCGCTCCACCCCCGGTATCCCGATGCTGCTGGTGCTGCTGCTTGCGCAGGGCCTGGCGGTCTACCTGTTCGCCAGCAACCTGCCCGGCGAGGGCGGCAGCGGCTGGGCCCTGCTGGCCTCCGGCCTGCTGACCCTGGCGGTGCTGGTCTCGCTCGGCGGCTTTTACATGGTCGAGCCCAACCAGGCCGCCGTGCTCAGCCTGTTCGGCAAGTACGTGGGCACGGTGAAGGACCAGGGCCTGCGCTGGAACAACCCCTTCTTCGCGGCCAAGAAGGTCAGCCTGCGCGTGCGCAACTTCGAATCGGGCAAGCTCAAGGTCAACGAGCTCGACGGCAGCCCGATCGAAATCGCTTCGGTGATCGTCTGGCAGGTGGTGGATTCGGCCGAGGCCGTCTACAACGTCGACGACTACGAGAGCTTCGTGCACATCCAGTCCGAGGCCGCGCTGCGCGCCATGGCCAGCGCCTATCCCTACGACCAGCACGACGACGGCGGCATCGCCCTGCGCAGCCACGCGGCCGAAATCTCCAAGCACCTGACCGAGGAGATCCAGGAGCGCCTGGCCCAGGCTGGCGTGAACGTGATCGAAGCGCGCATCAGCCACCTCGCCTACGCGCCGGAAATCGCCCAGGCCATGCTGCAGCGCCAGCAGGCCAGCGCGATCATCGCCGCCCGCACCCGCATCGTCGAAGGCGCGGTGAGCATGGTGGAGATGGCGCTCGAGCAGCTCTCGGCCCGCCAGGTGGTCGAACTCGACCCCGAGCGCCGCGCCCAGATGGTCTCGAACCTGCTGGTCGTGCTGTGCGGCGAGCGCGGCACCCAGCCGGTGGTGAACGCCGGCAGCGTGTACTGAGGTGGCGGGCATGGACGAGATGGTGCTTGCCGGAATCCTGCTGATCGTCACTGCCCTGCCGGGCATCGCGATCGGCCTGATGCTGCTCACCGGAAAATGGGACCCGGTGTCGATCCGGGCCGCGAAGGATCCGGCCCGGGCGCGCCTGACCACCGCGCGCCTGCTGCTGGCGGTGGATGCGCTGCTGGTGCTGCTGGGCATCGCCCTGATGGTGACGCCGCGCGAACACGGGCTGCTGCTCACCGTCGTGGGCGTCGGCCTGATCACCCTGGTGACCACCGTGCTGGGCGTCGCGGCGGTGAAGGCCAACAAGGCCTGAGCCATGGCCGAGAAGAAGGCCTACCCGCTGCGCATCAACGCCCAGGTGCTGGACGCCGTCCAGCGCTGGGCCGATGACGAGCTGCGCTCGCTCAACGCGCAGATCGAGTACGTGCTGCGCGAGGCCCTGCGCAAGGCCGGCCGCCTGAAGAAGCCGGACGAGGACAAGGACGCATGAGTTACCGCAACTTCGCCATCGGCCCGGTCGGCAAGGCCGCCGTCTGGTTCGCCGTGGGCTTCGGCACCCTGGTGCCGCTGGCGGTGGCGGGCATCGGCATCGCCGCCGCGCGCAAGACGGGCGCCGACCCGGTCGGCCTGCTGGCGATGCAGGCGCTGGTGGCGGTGGCCGTGCTGGCCCTGCTGCTGCCGATGTGGCGGCGCGAGGTGGCCTTCGACGGCAAGCACCTGCGGGTGAAGGCCACCTACTACAACCGCCTTTCGGCGCTGTCGGAATTCGACCTCGCCCAGGCCCGCGTGGTCGACACCCGCGAGCACACCCAGTACAAGCCCGTGCTCAAGACCAACGGCCTGGCCCTGCCCGGCTACTGGGCCGGCCACTTCCGCCTGCGCGACCGCAGCAAGGCCTTTTGCCTGGTCACCGATCCCGCGAAGGTGCTGGTGCTGCCGCACGCCGACGGCCGCGTCTGGCTGCTGAGCTTCGAGCATCCGCAGGCCGTGCTCGACATCCTCCGCCGCCACGCCTGAGCCGCTAAGCTGGGGCGGTGAAGCGCGCCCTGCTCCTGCTGCTCGCCCTGCTCCTGGTCCTGCCCGCCGGCCCCGGCGGCGCCTCGGTGGGCGACGACGCGGCGAACCTCCGCAGTGCCGGCCAGTTCCTCGACCGCCTCGTCGCCGGCGATTACGCAGGCGCGCATGCCCTGCTCGACGGCCCGGCCCGCGAGGACTACCTACCCGACCAGCTCAAGGACACCTGGGAAGCCCTGCCCCCGCGCCTGGGACCGCTGGTGCTGCGCCGCCCGGGCCGCACCGACCGCCTCGGCGGCCGGCCCGGCGTGCTGGTGCGGCTGGAGTTCGAGGAGAAGGCCGTCGAGGCGCGCTTTCGCTTCAACCGTCGCGGCCGCATCGACGGCCTGTGGCTGGTGCCGGCCGACCTGCGCGTGCCGCTGCCGCCGGCGCCGGTGGACGCGCCGCCGCCCGTGTCGACGGCCCTGTTCTCCGAACGCGACTTCCCGGTGGGCGACCTCGGCGGCACGCTGTCGCTGCCGCGCGGCGCCGGCCCCTTCCCGGCGGTGGTGCTGGTGCACGGCTCCGGCCCCGCCGATCGCGACGGCACCATCGGCCCGAACAAACCCTTCCTCGACCTGGCCTACGGCCTGGCCGAGCGCGGCGTGGTGGTGCTTCGCTACGACAAACGCACCTGGCTGCGCGCTTCGACGCTCTCGCCCGAGGCCACCGCCGAGGACGTGCAGGTGCGAGACGCGCTGCGCGCCGTGCGCCTGCTGCGCGCGCTGCGCGAGGTCGACGACCGCCGGGTGTACGTGGTGGCGCACAGCCTGGGCGGCTACATCGCGCCGCGCATCGCCGCCCGCGACGACGAGTTGGGTGGTCTGGTGCTGCTGGCCGGGCTGGCGCGGCCGATGTACGAGGCCATCCCCGAGCAGATCCGCTACCTCGCCCAGCGCGACGGCCTGGTCACCGAACTCGAGCGCGCCTCGATGGAGGAGGCCGGGCGCCAGCGCGACGAGTTGGCCGCGCACCTGCGCGGCGAAGCGCCGGCGCCGCGGCGCACGCCCTTGGGCATCCCCGTGGCCTACTGGCGCGACCACGCCGACACCCGTCCGGCACAGGAGGCGCTCGCGCTGGGAAAACCCATGCTGCTGCTGCAAGGCGAGCGCGACTACCAGGTGACGGTGGACACCGACCTGCGTCTGTGGCGCGAAGGCCTGGCCGGCCATCCGGACGCGCGTTTCATCACCTACCCCGCGCTCAACCATTTTTTCCTGCCCGGCGCCGGCCCGCCCAACCCCGAGGAATACCGGCGCGAGTCGCGGGTGGACCCGCAGGTGGCCGCCGACATCGCCGCCTGGATTGGGCAACACTGAGCCCGCCGGGCTAAGCTTCCCGCATGCACGTCCTGCCCTGGCACCTGGTCAACAGCGCCCTCGTCGAAGCCGTGCCCGCGCACCTGCTGCGGCCGCGCGCGCGCGCCAATGCCGACGCCCGCGCGCTGGCGCAGGCGCCCTGGTGCCTGCGGCGCAAGCGCGACGGCCGCTTCCTGGCCACCTTCGACGGCGCGCGGCTGCGCGCCCTGGTGCCGGGCCTCAACCTCGAGCCCGGCCTGGGCGAGGTGCTGGCCGCTATCGACGAGCGCGAGGAACGCGCCGGCGAGGCGCTGCACCTGCCGCTGGACGGACTGCTCGAACGGCTGCACTGGCTGGGCCTGGACGAAAGCTACGGCGAGCGCACCGGCCTGGCGCTGGTCGCCGAGCCGGCGCGGCTGGAATTCGCGGGCCTGGACCGCTACCAGCGCCCGCTGTGGCTGCTCGGACCGGCCGCGCGCGCCTGGCGCCGCCTGCGCGACGCGGCCCGTGCCGAGGGCATCGCGCTCGAGGCGATCTCGGGCTACCGCAGCCACGACTACCAGTTGGGCATCTTCGAGCGAAAACTGGCGCGCGGCCTGTCCGTGGACCAGATCCTGGCGGTGAACGCCGCGCCCGGCTACAGCGAGCACCACGGCGGCCGGGCCATCGACATCGGCACGCCCGGCGAGCCGCCGGCGGAAGAAAGCTTCGAGGCCACGCCGGCCTTCGCCTGGCTGCAGTCGAACGCCGCGGATTTCGGCTTCGCGCTCAGCTACCCGCGCGGCAACCCGCACGGCATCAGCTACGAACCCTGGCACTGGTGCTGGCACCCGGCGGGCGCCGGCGCCTAGTCCTGCGAGCGCTTCACCGGTGGTTTGGCCGGCGCGGCCGAATCGGCGATGCGCCACAGGTACAGGCCGGCCAGCGTGCGGTACGGCCCCCAGGCTTCGCCGCGTTCGGCCAGCGCCCTGGGCTTGGGCATCTCCTCGAGTTTGTCGAGCAGCTGCGCGCCCTTGCGCACGCCCAGGTCGTCCACCGGCAGCACGTCGGGGCGGCCGAGCTGGAACATCAGCATCATCTCCACCGTCCAGCGGCCGATGCCGCGCACGGCGGTAAGCCTTTCGATGATTTCGTGGTCGTGCAGGCGCGCCATCTCGGCCGTGGATGGCACCTCGCCGGCGGCGGCGCGCGCGGCCAGGTCGCGCAGGGCCAGGGTCTTGTTGCCCGACACGCCGCAGGCGCGCAGGCCGGCGTCGTCGATGCGCGCCAGCGTGTCGGCATGCAGCTTCGTGGCACCGATGGCTTCCTCGACGCGGCGCACGATGGTGGCGGCGGCCTTGCCGCTGAGCTGCTGGTAGAGGATGGCGCGGGCCAGCGCGTCGGTGGGGTCGAAGCGCTTGCGCCAGCGCTCGCCCACCTCGATCGGGCCGATGCGGTCGATCCAGCGCCCCAGCTTGCGGTCGCGCCGGCGCAAGTGGTCGGCGGCGAGCCCGAGGTCGAATCCGCGAACGTATCGGGCCATGGCCGGTGCCCTCAGCGCGCGCCGAGGAATTGACTGCGTTCGCGCAGCAGGTTGGCGGCTTTCTGGCCGGGCAGCAGGAAACGCTGGCCGTCGAAGCGCGCCTGCCATTCGAGCACCTGCGCACGCAGCGAGGCCAGGCGCTGCTCCGGCGGCGCGGCCTCGTCGCCGGCGCGGGCGAACCAGGCCAGCGCGGCCTCTTCGTCCAGCGCCACCGACAGGCGCGCCCAGGTGCCGCCCTCGCCCGCCCAGGTGGCGATGGTCAGCGACACGCCGTCGACGGCGCGGTAGACGTGCTGGCGCTGCGCCGGCGTGCCGTCGTCGGCGGCGACGCCGTCCAGGGCCAGCTGCTCGGGCACGGCGGCGGTGGCGATGGCGTCGTCGGCCGACTCCGGCGCGAGGCCGTCGACGAGGAAGGACTCGTCGCGGCGGGTGAGCGTGAAAGGCCGCCCCTGCACCGGCTCCACCCGGACGCGCTCGATGCGCGCCAGCGGCAGGTCGATGATGCGCCGGTCGAGCCAGTCCACCGGATTGCGCGCCGGCGAGAGGTCGGTGTCGAGCAGCCAGGCCTGCGACTCGCCCGCGAGGCGCGCATAGCTGCCGCCCAGGCCCGGATGGTTGCTGCCGACGACCAGCCGCAGCGGCTCGCCGCCGCCCAGCAGGCGCAGCTCGGCGCCCTGGGCCTGCGGTGAAGCCAGGTCCTCGACGCCCAGGCGCGGGTGCAGCGCCGGGTCGCTGGTCTTGGCTTCCAGGCGACGCGCCTCGGACAGGCGGAACAGCGCGCGACTGATCTCGCGTTCGTTGGTGGGCCAGCCCGGATGGCCCGCCTCTTCCCAGCGCCCATCCACGCGGCGCAGCGACACCAGACGCACATCGCCGGCGCCATGGACCTCGATGCCCTCGAGCGTGTCCAGGCGATCCGCCAGGCCCGGCAGGGCCAGCCCGGCTTCGGGCAGGTCGCCGCGGGCCTGGCGGCCCAGCGCCCACCAGGCCGCGGCGGCCAGCGCCAGGGTCACGACCGCCCAGGGCAGCAGCTGCCGCGCGCGCATGGCTCAGGCCACCGCCGCGCGGCGGCGCGCCCAGCGCCGCCAGGCCACGAACAGCGCCGCCAGCACCACCAGCAGCGGCATGCCCAGGATGTTCACCAGCTTGAGCTGGTTGCCCAGGGCCTCGATGTCGGCATTGAGGCGGTGCTGCACGTCGCGCAGCTCCTTGCGCATGCGCAGGCGCTCTTCCTGGAAACGGACGATCTCGGCCTGCTGCGCCGCCGACACCGCCTGCGCCTGGCCGTCGGCGCCGGGCTGCTGCAGCGCGCCGAGCTGCTGTTCGAGCTGCTCGAGCTGCTCCTGCAGGCGCTGCTCGGTGCTGCGGTAACGCGCCTCGGCGCCGCGGCGGATGTCGTCGACGCGGGTGAAGGGCCGCGCCGAGGGCGTGCGCGTGCGCACGGCGATCAGGTCGGCATTGCCCACCAGGTTGTCCACGGCGTTGAAAACGAAGTCGCCGTTGTTGGCGAAGGCGTCGTACACCGGCTGGCCCAGGAATTCCTGCACCTGCACCCACAGCCGGTCGGTGAGCAGGTCGGTGTCGGCCACCACCAGCAGGTTGGCCGGGCCGTCGCTGGCCTCGAGGTGGCCCTCGCCGCGGCCCGGGAAGGCCGTGCGCAGCTCGCCGGTGTAGCGCGCCGCCAGCACCAGCGGCTCCTCGCCCGGCTCGAAGCCCTGGCGCAGCTGGTCCGGGTCGGCGACGGCGTCGCGCACCATCGCGGCGTCGGCCAGCGCGGCGCGGCGGGAGCTCTGCACCAGCGGCTCCATGCGCAGGCCCGAATCGCGGGCCAGGCCCAGGGCGCCGGCGCTGGAGAAGTTGAGCACGCCCAGGTCGGCCGTCACCACGTCGTCCTGGTTGAGCGTGTCGCGGCCCAGGCCCAGCACGGCCAGGTGCCGCACCGGCGGCCCGTTCGGGTCGGGCTGCACCTGCAGCGCGTGGCGCTCGTCGAGCACCACGCGGCTCGGGTCGAACTGGATGCCCCAGGCCTGGAACAGCGGGGCCAGCGTGGACGACTGCGGCGGCGACACCGCCAGCGGGTCGAGCGGGTTGAGCGCCGACAGGTCGGCCTCGGCGTCGGGGTCGACGAACACCAGCAGGCGGCCGCCGCGCATCACGAACTGGTCGATGGCCACCAGCGTGGCCTCGGGTACGTCTTTCGGATGCACCAGCATCAGCAGGTCGACGTCGCTGGCGATCGAGGTGGGCATGCCCTGGAAGCGACGCAGTTCGAACAGGTCGCGGATCTGGCGGTCGAGCACCCAGCCCGGCGTTTGCTGCCCGGACGGCTCCCTGCCCGGCCCCATCGGCAGGCCGCTGACCAGGCCCACCACCGGCCGGCCGGCGCCGCCGAGCGAACTGACCAGCTTGGCCACGTCGTACTCGAGGAAGGCCTCCTTGTCGGGCTGGATGAAGGGCATCAGCGACTCGCCGTCGGTGCTGTTGCTCGCCACCAGGCCGAAGTAGAGCTGCTCGCCGGTGCCCGGCACGCGCAGCGCGCGCAGGCCCAGGGCCGCGGCCTGGTCCTCGGCCTCGGAGAAGGGCTCGGGGTCGATGACCTGCACGGTGACCTTGCCGTCCGAACGCGCGGCGATTTCCTCCAGCAGCTCGCGCACGCGCGTGGCGTAGCCGCGGAAGGCCTGCAGGTTGCGGGTGGCGTGTTCGGAGTAATAGAGCTTGAGCGTGACCGGGTCCTCGACCTTCGAGAGGATGGCCAGCGTGCCGTCGGAGAGTGTGTACAGGCCCTGCTCGGTGAGGTCGATGCGGGCGCCGCGCAGCGCCACCGACGACAGCGACACCAGGGCGACGAAGGCGATGGCCAGCAGGGCCAGGGCCAGCAGGGGAACGGAACGTCGGGAATTCGTCTTCATGGCGTTCAGTCGGCCTTCTTCATGTCGATCACCAGCACCGTGGCCCACAGCCAGGCCCCGATGCACAGCGCGAAGAACACCAGGTCGCGCAGGTCGAGCACGCCTCGGGTGATGGCCTGGAAGTGGGTGAGGAAGCTCAGGCCCGCCAGCGCGTCCACCAGCGCCATCGGCGCCCAGCCGCGCACCAGGTCTAGCGCCATCGGGAAACCCGCCAGCAACAGCAGCAGGCACAGCACGACGGTGAGGATGAAGGCGACCACCTGGCTGCGCGTGGCCGCCGAGAGCGCGCCGCCGACCGCGAGGAAGGCACCGGCCATCAGCCAGCTGCCGATGTAGCCGGCGGCGATGACGCCATGGTCGGGTTCACCCAGCCAGGCCACCGTGATCCACATCGGGAAGGTAAGCGCCAGCGCCAGGCCCAGGAAGGCCCAGGCGGCCAGGAACTTGCCCAGCACCGCCTGCCAGGGCGTGAGCGGCAGCGTGAGCAGCAGCTCGAGCGTGCCCGACTTGCGCTCCTCGGCCCACAGGCGCATCGCCACCGCCGGCGCCAGCAGCAGGTATAGCCAGGGATGGAAGCTGAAGAAGGCCTGCAGGTCGGCCTGCCCGGCTTCGAAGAAGTTGCCCAGGTAGAAGGTGAACGCCCCGGCGAGCACCAGGAAGATCACCAGGAACACCACCGCCAGCGGCGTGGCGAAGTAGGCGCCGAACTCGCGCCGGAACACCGACCACACCGCGCTCATGCCTGCACCTCCGGGGTGGTGATGCGGCGGAAGACTTCGTCCAGGCGTCCGCGCTCGGGCTGCAGGCCGCTGTAGGCCACGCCGCGCTCGCGCAAGCGCGCCGACACCGCCTCGGGCGACACCGGGCGGCCCTGCGGGAACACGTACAGACGGCCGTCCACGCCCTCCTGCTGGAAGCCGCTGACGCCCGGCATGCCGTCGAGCGCGGCGCGCGCGGCGATGCTGTCGGCGGCCAGCAGCGACACCGCGCCCTGGTAGCGCGAGCGCGCCAGCAGTTCGGCCGGCGTGCTGTCGGCCAGCACCTTGCCCTGGGCGACGATCATGGCGCGGCTGCACACGGCCTCGACTTCCTCGAGGATGTGGGTGGACAGCAGCACGGTGCGGTCGCGCGCGAGTTCGCGGATGAGCGTGCGCACCTCGTGCTTCTGGTTCGGGTCGAGGCCGTCGGTGGGCTCGTCGAGCACCAGCGCCGGCGGATCGTGCAGGATCGCGGCGGCCAGGCCGACGCGGCGCTTGAAGCCCTTGGAAAGCGTGTCGATGGGCTGCTGCAGCACGTCCTGCAGCGAAAGCCGGCCGATGACGGCGTCCAGGCGCTGGCGGCGATGTTCGCCCGACAGGCCGCGCACGTCGGCGACGAAAGCCAGGAAGGCCTTCGGGCTCATTTCGCCGTAGGCCGGCGCGCCCTCGGGCAGGTAGCCCAGGGCGCGGCGGGCGGCCATGGGCTCGGCCACCACGTCGTGGCCACAGACGCGGGCGGTGCCGGCGCTGGGCGCCAGGAAACCCGCGATCATCTTCATCGTGGTGGACTTGCCGGCTCCGTTGGGGCCCAGGAACCCGAGCACTTCGCCGGGTTCGACCTTGAAACTGATGCCATCGACCGCCAGCAGGCGGCCATAGCGCTTGTGCAGGGCGTGTGCCTCGATCATCGGCGGGGTCTTCTCGCGGTATCGGGGGATTTCGGGCTCCCAAAGCAGCAGGGCGGGCACTTGGCCCGCCCTGCTTGGGGATTACTCGGCGGACTCGGCTTCCGCTTCGGCCGGGGCCTGTTCGGCCTCGGCCTCGGCCGCGCCGGTCGAGGGCGGCGGACCGCGCTCTTCCGTCACCGGCTCGGGCACCAGCTGCACGGCCGGGGCCGGCACTTCACCATTGATGCGCACCGGCCAGTAGACCTGGAACTCGGCCGTCTCGGACAGCATGTCCTTGATCTCGATGCGGTAGTCCTCGTACGGACGGTCGGCGGTCTCGGCGCCGTTCACCATGGCCCAGGCACGGACCAGGTCACGCACGCGCGGCAGGCCCGGCGACGGACCGACGTAGGTGGTGACCGCGGCGCGGTGCGCCGGCACCTGCAGGTAGAGCACCGGGTTGGTGGCACCGCGGGCGCCTTCGATCTTGATGTCCAGGCGCTCGGGCATCGTGGTGTCGATGGCGTCCTTGAGGCCGACGCGCGGCTGGGCGATCTGGGCGTCGTACTCGCCATCGCCTTCCGCGGCTTCCTCGCCCTCGGCGACTTCGGCGGTCTCGGCCGGCTCGTCGGTGGCTTCTTCGGCCGGGCCGGTGCCGGCCTTGCGGACCGGCTGGACCACGTCGAAGCCATAGGCCTCGGCGCCGAACTCGTTGGTGATGATGCGCAGCGGGCCGGCAGCCTCGAGGCCGTTGGCCTCCATGGTCTGCTCGATCCACTTGAGCTGGTTGGTCATCGCCACGGCGATGTCGTCGTTGGTGCGCTTGGCGGTGGCCGTGGCCGACAGCACGTTCGCGGCGGGCACGTCCACGAAGGCGAACTCGGCCTCGTGCTGGCTGTAGTCGAAGCGCGGGATGGTCGCCAGCAGGTTGCTGAACTTGCCCAGGCCGAGCTTGATGTCCTCGCCGATGTTGTCGGTGACGTACATGCCGGCGAAACGGCCGATCAGGTCGAAGCCGTAATCGATCTCGTAGGTCTGGGTGATCTTGACGTTCTGGCGACGCTGGCCGGTGCGCTCGAAGTCGAAGGTCATCTTCTTGTCGGTGCCGCGGGCGTTGTTGTCGATCGCGTAGACCAGGCGCTCGCCCGGAACGAACTCGACCAGCTCCCAGCTGCCCTCGCCGACGCTGCGGTCGTTGGAGCGGAAGTTGAGCTTGGCGCCGACGCCATTGGCCGGGCCAGTGACCTCGAGCTGCATGCGCGGGTCATGGTTGATCAGGGCGTTCCAGTCGGCGAAGCGCGTGAAGCCCGACAGGATGTCGTTCACGGTCGCCATCGGACGGTTGGTCTCCACCGAATGGGACACCGTGCGCGAAGACGGGAGGAACAGGCCGATCACGACGAACAGCGCGACGACGATCAGCAGGGAAATAAGCCACTCAATAACTCGGGTCATTCGGGAATTCTCCAGGAACGGCCCCCAGCCGGAAGTCGTGCCCGGCCGCAGGAACGGGAGAGGATATCAGGTCAGGACGCCCCCCGGCAGGGGGAAATTGTTAGCGCCGCGCAAAGGCCGGCGCGCCGGGGCGAAAGGCCCGCCACGGCGCGGTTTCCGGCCGGCCGGGCCGCCTCAGACCAGCTTGAGTTCGAAGGCCTTGAGCACGGCCCGGGTGCGGTCGCGCACGCCCAACTTGGACAGGATGTTGGACACGTGGTTCTTCACCGTGCCCTCGGCCACGCCCAGGGAGTTGGCGATCTCCTTGTTGGAGAAGCCGCCGGCCATCAGGCGCAGGATTTCGGTCTCGCGGTCGGTCAGCGGGTCGGGCTGCTCGAGGCTGACGAACTCGTTCTGCAGTCCCTCGAGGCCCGAGAGCAGGCGCTGGGTGACGGCCGGCTGCACCAGCGAGCCGCCGCCGGCGACGGTCTGGATGGCGCTGACGAGCTGGTCGAGCGACACGTCCTTCAGGAGGTAACCCTTGGCGCCGGCGCGGATGCCGGCCAGCACCAGCTGGTCGTCGTCGAAGGTGGTCAGGATGATGGTGGGCGGCAGCAGGCCCTTGCCGCCCAGGGCCTGCAGGGCCTCGAGGCCGGACATCACCGGCATGCGCATGTCCATCAGCACCACGTCGGGCTTGACCTGCGGGATCAGCTCGACCGCCTGGCGTCCGTCGCCGGCCTCGGCCACGACCTCGATGTCGTCGGCCAGTTCGAGCAGGGACTTCACGCCCTGGCGCACCAGGGTCTGGTCGTCGACGAGGCAGACGCGGATCATGCGGGTTTCTCCAGTGGAAGTCGGATGTCGAGCGCGAAGCCCTTGCCGCGCCCGGTAATGATATCGACCTGGCCGCCACAGGCCGCCAGCCGCTCGCGCATGCCGCGCAGGCCGTTGCCCGGGGCCAGCTCGTCGGCGCCGGCGCCGTCGTCGCGGGCCTGGATGCGCAGGCCGCGGGCGTCGCGGCTCAGGCTCAGCCACAGCGTGGACGCGCCGGCGTGGCGCACGGCGTTGGTGATGATCTCCTGGGCGCAGCGCAGCATCACGTGCGCGCACTCGGGGTCCTCCACCAGCAGCGGCTCGGGCAGGTCCAGGCGGATGTCGAGCGCCGGCACGCCCTCGGCCAGGGTGCGGATGGCGCCGCTGAGGTCCACGGCGCCGTCCTGGCGCATCTCGCTGACGGCCTCGCGCACGTCGGTGAGCAGCAGCTTGGCCAGGGTGTGGCTCTGGCGCACGTGTTCCTGGGCCTTGCCCTCGGTGAGGTGGCCGGCCACTTCCAGGTTCAGGCTCAGCGCGGTCAGGTGGTGGCCCAGCAGGTCGTGCAGCTCGCGCGAGATGCGCACGCGCTCGCTGATGCGCGAGCTCTCGGCCAGCAGGGCGCGGGTGGCGCGCAGCTCGGCGTTCAGGCGGCGCTGCTCCTCGCGGGCCTGGGCCTGCTGCATGGCGATCAGGCCGATCACCATCGCGAAGCTCGAATAACCCACGTAGGTCAGCGCCTGCATCACCGCCAGGCCGGGCGTGTAGCCCTCCATGCGGCTGAACACCGGGATCAGCGCCGCGTGCTGCAGCATCAGCCACACCACGCCGACCTTGATGTTCACCAGCCAGGGGATGACGCCGGCGATGATCATCATCAGCACCGCGCCCATGCCGGTGCCGGTCTCGGCGCTGACCAGGATGGCCGAGAAGGTGAGCGCGGCCAGCAGCAGCAGGTCGCCCAGGCGCTGCTGGCGGAAGCCCAGCGAGTGCGTCACCTTCCAATAGATGAGGCCAAAGGCCAGGTAGGCCGCCACGGCCACGGCCACGCGCGGCGCCTGGCCGGCGGCCAGGTCGGCCTCGTCGGGGCCGAGGTACCAGGTGAACACCAGCAGCGGGATGCCCAGCACCACCCAGGTGAACAGGCCGGCGTAGCGCAGCAGCTGGGTATGGGAAAGGCGGTTCAGCATCCGGGCATCCTAACCCCGCCGGGGCCCGTCGCCCGCCCCCGGAAGTCATGCCCCCGGCCGGCGCGACCGTGCGATAATCCGGACCCGATCGCCCGCCCCCTGGCGGCCGCCAGCTCATCGGAGTTCGTAGTCCAATGCCGATCACCATCCGCGACGTGCGCGAGCACGAGCTGGATTCCGTCGTAGCCGTGAACAACGCCGCTGGCCCGTCCATCCTGCCGATGGACCAGGCCAAGGCCCGTTTCTTCTGGGAAAACGCCGAGTACTTCCGCGTCGCCGAGCAGGATGGCCTGGTCACCGGCTTCCTGGTCGCGCTCAGCCAGGACGCCCCGCACGACAGCCCCAACTTCCAGTGGTTCCGGGAGCGTTACCCGCAATTCCTCTACATCGACCGCATCGTCATCGCCCGGCCCCGCCGCGGCGGCGGCCGCGGCCGCGCCTTCTACGCCGACGTGCAGAGCTTTGCCGAGGTGCGCTGGCCGCTGATGGCCTGCGAGGTCTTCCTGCAGAGCGGCAACGACCCGGCCCTGCTCTTCCACGGCAGCTTCGGCTTCCGCGAGGTGGGCCAGAACGTGATGCCCGGCAGCGGCATCCGCGCCTCGATGCTGCTCAAGGAAATGTGCAGCTACCCGTTCGTGGCGCAAACCTACGGCCGCCAGCTGCCCGACCAGCCCTGGCTGCGGGCCCGCGCCCTGCCCGGCCGCCGGCCGACCCTGGCGACGGGGACCTGAACATGGCGGCGAACCTCGATTACGAGCAGGCCGGCGAACTCAAGTTCGGCCAGGTCGGCATCGCCAACCTGCGCGTGCGCACCCTCGACCCGGCCCGCCTGGCGGCCGAGATGGCCGAGCGCGTGCAGCGCGCGCCCAAGCTCTTCGCCCGGGCCGCCGTGGTGGTGGACTTCGGCGGCCTGAGCCAGTGCCCCAGCGTCGAGCAGACCCAGGCCCTGCTCGAGGCCCTGCGCGACGCCGGCGTGCTGCCGGTGGCCCTGGCCTACGGCACCAGCGCCGTCGAGGCCCTGAGCCAGGCCGTGGGCCTGCCGCTGCTGGCCAAGTTCCGCGCCCAGTACGAGCGCGACGGCGAACTGCCCGCCGCACCGGCGCCGGCGCCTGCCGCACGCGCCCCGGAACCGGCCCCCGCGCCCGCCCCGGCCGCACCCGCGGTTCGCTCCGAGCCCGGCCTGATGCACCTGCATCCGGTGCGGTCCGGCCAGCAGATCTATGCCCAGGACCGCGACCTGACCGTTTGCGCCATGGTCGGCGCCGGCGCCGAAGTCATCGCCGACGGCTCGATCCACATCTACGGCGCCCTGCGCGGCCGCGCCCTCGCCGGGGCCGGCGGCATGGCCTCGGCGCGCATCTTCTGCCGTGAATTCCACGCCGAGCTCGTCGCCGTGGCCGGCCACTACAAGGTGCTCGAGGAAATCCCGAAGGAGCTGCTGGGCAAGCCCGTGCAGATCTGGCTCGAGCATGACAAGCTGCGCATCGAACAGCTCGGCTGACCCCCAACTTAGACGCCCCCAGGGCGCACGCAACGTTACGGAGAAGAACATTGGCTGAAATCATCGTGGTGACCTCGGGCAAGGGCGGCGTCGGCAAGACCACCTCCAGCGCATCGCTCGCCTGCGGCCTGGCCAAGGCCGGCAAGAAGACCGCCGTCATCGACTTCGACGTCGGCCTTCGCAACCTCGACCTGATCATGGGCTGCGAGCGCCGCGTGGTTTACGACTTCGTCAACGTGGTCAACGGCGAGGCCAGCCTCAAGCAGGCCCTGATCAAGGACAAGCGCTTCGACAACCTGCACGTGCTGGCCGCGTCGCAGACCCGCGACAAGGACGCGCTGACCAAGGAAGGCGTGGAGAAGGTGCTCAAGGACCTGGCCGACGAGGGCTTCGACTTCATCGTCTGCGACAGCCCGGCCGGCATCGAGAAGGGCGCGTTCCTGGCGATGTATTTCGCCGACCGCGCCGTGGTGGTGGTGAACCCGGAAGTGAGCTCGGTGCGCGACTCCGACCGCATCCTGGGCCTGCTGGCGTCCAAGACCCAGAAGGCCGAGAAGGGCGAGCGCGTGAAGGAGCACCTGCTGCTCACCCGCTACAGCCCCAAGCGCGTGGAGGCGGGCGACATGCTCTCGATCGCCGACGTGCAGGAAATCCTGGGCCTCGAGGTGGTCGGCGTGATCCCCGAGTCGCCCGAAGTGCTGCAAAGCTCCAATGCCGGCGTGCCGGTGATCCTGGACGAGGTCTCCCCGGCCGGCCAGGCCTACACCGACGCCGTCGCCCGCATCCTCGGCGAAGAGCGCCCGATGCGATTCACCACGGTCGAGAAGAAGGGCTTCTTCTCCAAGATGTTCGGAGGTTGAGCCATGGGACTTTTCGATTTCCTCACCCAGCGCAACAAGAACACCGCCTCCACCGCCAAGAACCGCCTGCAGATCCTGATCCAGCAGGAGCGCAGCCTGCGCAACGCGCCGGACTACCTGCCGGTGCTGCAGCGCGAGCTGCTGGAGGTGATCCGCAAGTACATCAACGTCGACGCGGACGCGGTGAAGGTGGACCTGCACAAGGACGGCGACAGCGAGCTGCTCGACATCTCGGTCGCGCTTCCGGAAAAGCCGGCCACCGCCGCCAACGGCTGAACCATGGCCAGCGGTGACGCCCCGACGGCACCGGCGCCCGCCGGTGCCGTTGTTGTTTCCGGCCCCGACGTGCTGCGCGTGGCCGACATCGGCTTCGAGGCGCCGGCGGCGCTGCTGGCCGGCTACGGCCTGGCGCTGGCGCGCGTGCCCGACGGCGAAGCCATCCCCGGCAGCTACTGGGGCGAGTGCGAGGCGGGCCTGGTCGGCACCACGGTGCACGCCCGCGGCGACACGCCCGTGCACTCGCTGCTGCACGAAGCCTGCCACCTGATCGTGATGCCGCCCGAGCGCCGCGCGCTCGTGCACACCGACGCCACCGACTCGGTGGCCGAGGAAGACGCCACCTGCTGCCTGCAGATCCTGCTGGCCGACCGCCTGCCCGGCGTGGGCCGCGCCCGGCTGATGGCCGACATGGACGCCTGGGGCTACACCTTCCGCCTGGGCTCCGCCCGGGCCTGGTTCGAGCGCGACGCCGAGGACGCCCGCGCCTTCCTCGCGGAGCGGGGGCTGCCCTGATACGCTTTTGGGCGGTTTCCCACCCCGTTCCTGGAGCACACCCGTGAAATCCCAACGCGCCCTGCTGGCGCTCGCCATCACCGCCGGCCTCGTCGCCCTGGCCGGCTGTTCGAAGTCCACCGAAGACACCGTCGGCCCGGCCGCGCCCGCGCAGAGCGCCGACGAGTTCGTCGCCGAGGTCAACAAGACCATCAAGGAAATGATGCCCGAGGCCACCTCGGCCGCGTGGCTGGGCGCCACCTACATCACCAAGGACAGCCAGCGGGTCGAGTCGGCCGCCAACGAGCGCTGGCTCTCGAAGAACAACGAGTTCATCGCCCGCGCCAAGGCCTACGACCCGGCCACGCTGCAGGGCGACAGCGCCCGCGCCATCCACCTGCTCAAGACCAGCTCGTCCCTGCCCGCCCCGCGCGACCCGGCCAAGCTCAAGGAGCTGACCGAGATCACCTCGCGCATGGGCGCCGCCTATGGTTCTGGCAAGTGGTGCGTGGGCAATGACTGCAAGGACATCGGCCAGATCAGCGAGATCCTCGCCGACACCGAAAAGAGCAGCTACGACGAGATGAAGGCCGCCTGGGAAGGCTGGCACACCATCGCCCAGCCGATCCGCGAGGACTACGTGCGCTTCGTCGAGCTGACCAACGAGGGCGCGCGGGAAATGGGCTTCGCCAACACCGGCGACGTCTGGCGCGCCGGCTACGACATGCCGGCCGACGAGTTCAAGGCCGAGGCCGACCGCCTCTGGGGCCAGGTGCAGCCGCTGTACGAGCAGCTGCAGTGCTACACCCGCGGCAAGCTCGAGGAGAAGTACGGCGAGCAGGGCTCGATCAACGGCCTGATCCCGGCCCACCTCACCGGCAACCTCTGGCAGCAGGACTGGGGCAACCTCTGGCCGCTGCTCGAGCCGTACAAGGGCGTGGGCAGCCTGGACGTGAGCGGCGCGCTCAAGCAGCAGCGCGAGGACATCCTGGCCGAGCTGGTCAGCAAGGCCGGCGGCATGCGCAACCTCACCGCCGCCCAGCAGGTCGAGCTCGAGCGCCAGGCCGACGTGGAGATCGCCACGCGCATGACCAAGCTGGCCGAGAGCTTCTACACCGGCCTGGGCATGCCGGCGCTGCCGGAGAGCTTCTGGAGCGACTCGATGCTGGTGCAGCCGCGCGACCGCGACGTGGTCTGCCACGCCAGCGCCTGGCAGATGAACGCCGACGCCTCGGAAGTTCGCATGAAGATGTGCATCAAGCCGACCGAGGAGGAGCTGTTCACCATCTACCACGAGCTCGGCCACATCTATTACTACCTGGCCTACAAGGACCAGGCGCCCGTGTTCCAGACCGGCGCGCACGACGGCTTCCACGAGGCCATCGGCGACACCATCGAGCTGTCGATGACCCCGGAGTACCTGGCCTCGATCGGCCTGGTGGACAAGCCGGCCGTCAGCGAGCAGGCCGTGATCAACGGCCAGATGCGCATGGCCCTGGCCAAGGTGGCCTTCCTGCCCTTCGGCCTGATGATCGACCAGTGGCGCTGGGGCGTGTTCGACGGTTCGATCACCCCGGACAAGTACAACCAGGCCTGGTGGGAACTGAAGGCCAAGTACCAGGGCGTGGCGCCGGCCGGCGGCGCGCGCGGCGAGGAGTTCTTCGACGCGGGCGCCAAGTACCACGTGCCGGGCAACACCCCGTACACGCGCTACTTCCTCTCGCACATCCTGCAGTTCCAGTTCTACAAGGCGCTGTGCGATGCCTCCGGCCACGAGGGCCCGCTCTACACCTGCAACTTCGCCAACAACCCGGAAGCCGGCAAGCGCTTCTGGGCGATGATGCAGCGCGGCGCCAGCCAGCCCTGGCAGCAGACGCTCAAGGAGCTGACCGGCGGCGAGCAGATGGACGCCTCGGCGGTGCTGGAATACTTCCAGCCGCTGCAGTCGTGGCTGCAGGAGCAGAACCAGGGCAAGACCTGCGGCTGGGAAGCCGCCAAGGGCTGATCGCCCGCGTCAACGCGTGAACCCCACGGCCGGCGGCTCACCCCGCCGGCCGTTTTCATTTCCTCTCCCGTAGGAGCGCCTTCAGGCGCGAATCTCTTGATTTTGATTTTGTTTTTGACTTTGCCTTCGGCAAAGAAGAGATTCGCGCCTGAAGGCGCTCCTACATTCAATCGCGGCACTTGCTGATGCCGCCGTCGGGCGGGGCTCGCCAAAGTGCGCCATGCCCTTCATCCTCGACTCCCCCGGCCAAACCAGCCTGCGGCGAGGGCGCCGCTCGCTGCCCGGTTGCGCCTACTTCATAACTTTCACGACCACCAGCCGCCGGCGGTTGTTCGCGAACTGGGAGCCGGCCGCGCAGATGTCGAGGTTTCTGGCTGACGCGGAGAGCTGGCCAAACGCAAAGCTCCTGGCCTGGGTATTGATGCCGGACCATTTCCACGGCCTGCTCTGCCTCGGAGCACGAGACCTGGCGGCCAGCGTGGGCCCGGCCAAGGGCGCCACGGCTTTCAGGTTCAATCGATGGCGCGGGGAGACGGGACCGGTCTGGGCCCGTGGCTTCCATGACCGAGCAGTGCGTGGAGAGGACGCTTTGCGCGACGCCGCGCGCTATCTGGTCGCCAACCCCATGCGGGCAGGCTTGGTGGAGCGCGTCGGCGACTACCCCTTTTGGAACGCCTGCTGGCTCAGCGACGAATCCCCCCTGTAGGAGCGCCTTCAGGCGCGAATCTTCCCTTTGCCGAAGGCAAAGTCAAAAACAAGATCAAAAGTTTCGCGCCTGAAGGCGCTCCTACAGGGGGGCGGGGTGGTTGTGGGTGACGTACCAGCGCCACAGGCCGTAGGCGACGAGGGTGAAGCAGGTGGAGACCGCGGCGAGCAGCAGGCCGCTGTGGCTGACCAGCGGCGAGAGCAGGCCGGCGATGGCGGCGTTCGAGAGCAGGCCGACGAAGGCCTGCATCGAAGAGGCGCCGCCGCGCTGGCGCGGGTACATGTCGAGGATGGCCAGGGTGACGATGGGGAAGACCAGCGCGATGCCGAAGGCGCCCAGCGCCGTCGGCAGCACCGCCCAGGGCAGGCTGGGCGATTCAACCAGCGCGTTGTAGCCGAGGTTGTACACCGCGGCCACGCCGCAGCAGGCAAAGCCCCACTCCACCAACCGCTTCCCGGTGATGCGCCCGGCCGCGCGGCCGCTGACGAAGGCGCCGAGCATCATGCCGCCGATGGTGGGCGCGAAGAACCAGACGAAATCCTGCTCGCCCAGGCCCAGCAGGCCCATCACGAAGTCGGGCGCCGAGCTGATGTAGAGGAACAGCGCGCCGAAATTGGCCGTGCCCGCCAGCGCCAGCAGCCGGAAGCGGCGGTTGGACACCATCGCCCAGTAATCGCGCAGCATCGTGCCGGCGCGCAGTGGCGTGCGCGCCTCGGGCGGGTGGCTCTCGGGCAGGCCCCAGGCCGTGAGCACGCCCAGCAGCACGCCGAAACCGGCCAGGAACCAGAAGATGCCGTGCCAGTCGGTGAAACCCAGGATCCAGCCGCCGATCACCGGCGCGATGGCCGGGGCGATGCCGAAGATCATCGAGATCTGGCTCATCAGCCGCTGCGCGTCGTCGCCGTCGAGCGCGTCGCGCACCACCGCGCGCCCCACGATCAGGCCCACGCCCGCGCTCAGGCCCTGCAGCGCGCGATAGGCCAGCATCGTCGTCATGTCGGTGGCCAGGGCCGCGCCCACCGAGGCCAGGGTGAAGATGGCGATGCCCGCCAGCAGCACCTTCTTGCGGCCGATGGCGTCGGAAATGGGCCCGTGGAAGAGCGACATCGCCGCGTAGCCCAGCAGGTAGACGCTGATGGTCTGCTGCATCGCCACCTTGCCCACGCCCAGGTCCCGCGCCATCAGCTGGAAGGCCGGGAACACGGTGTCGATGGAGAACGGACCGAACATCGCCAGGCCGCCCAGGATGAAGGCAAGCCGGCGGCGGGAGATGGCGAGGTGGGGAATCATCGGGGCCGGCCAGTCTACCAACCCCGCGGGGTTAGCCCCGCAGGACTGGAGCCACTTGCGCTAACGGGCTATCTTGCGGCCAATGCCCTTCCGGACCGGCCCGGCCACCCCCCGCCCCTGGTTCCGCCCGCTGGCGCGGGGCGCGGCGCTGTGCCTGCTGCTCGCCCTGCCCACCTTCGCCCAGGCCCCGCAACAGCAGCCCGACCCGCAGGCCACCGAGCGTTTGCTGGCCTTCCAATCGGACGCCGCGCCCTGGCTTGAAACCCTGGCCACCGCTGCGCGCGGCGAGCGCGGCCGCGTTCGCCTGGCCGTGGCGAACGCGCGTTTCGCCCGCGCCACGCGCAGCCCCGCCGGCGAGGAGTGGCTTCGCCTCGCCGCCGACACCGCCCGCCGCGGCGCCTACCACCCCGAACGCGTGGGCGCCCTGTCGGCGCTGAGCGACGACGCCTATCGCCGCGGCGACATGGCCGCCGTCATCGCCATCGAAAACGAGGCCCTGGCCGACGCGCGCCGCTACGGCGACCGCCGCGAAATCGGCAGTTCCCTCTACGGGCTGGGCATGGCCGACATGGCCGAAGGCCGCCTCGACCAGGCCGAGGCCCGCTACCGCGAAGCCATCGCCATCTGGCGCGAAGAGGGACGCGAGCGCCAGATCGCCTTCGCCGAGCGCGCCCTGGGGCGCGTGTTCGAGACCCGCGGCCAGTACGCGGAAGCCGTGGAGATGCAGGTGAATGCGCTGGAAACCATGCTGCGCATCGGCCGCCCGATCGAGCAGTCGGAAAGCTACTACACGCTGGCCAAGCTGTTCCTCAACCTCGAGGACCACGAGGCCGCGCTGGAGGGCATCAACCAGTCGCTCGCGCTGATTGGCGACACGCCGCCGGATTTCCCGCTGGGCCTGAACCTGATCCTGCGCGCGCAGGCCCGACTCAGCCTGGGCGATCACGATGCAGCCCTCGTCGATGCGGAGAACGCGATGGCGGCGTTCCGCCGTGCCGGCGGCGACCTGGGCCCGGCGCTGGGCAGCCTGTCGCTCGGCCGCGCGCAGTTCGCGCTGGGCCGGCAGGAGGAAGGCCTGGCCACGCTGCGCGAGGGCCGCGCGCTGGCCGCGAAGCTCAACGAGCGCCTGCTCGACTCCGACCTGGCGCTGGCGGAAGGTGAATCCCTGGTGGCGATGGGTCGCCCGGCCGAAGCCCTTGCACCGTTGAACCAGGCCTACGCCATCGGCGAAGGACTGCAGCTCGACCGCCTGCGCCAGGACGTGTCGCTGGAGCTCGAAAAAGCCTACTCCGCGCTCGGCCGCACCGCCGAAGCGCTGGCCGCCAGCAAGCAGGCCTATGCCTTCCGCACCAAACTCTCGCGCTTCGACCAGCTGGGCCAGCTGGCCGCCGGCAACGGCAGCGCCCGCGCCCGCTTCATGGCGCTCGAGCCCGCGCCGGCGCCCGCCCCCGCACCGGAAGCGCGCGAGGTGGCCCAGGCAGGCAGCAACCCCCTGCCCACCTGGATCTGGGCCCTGGCCCTGCCCACCCTGCTGCTGGCCTGGGGCCTGGTGCGCGTACTGCGCCACACCTACCGGCTGCGCGACGAAAAGCGCCAGATCGCCGCGCGCCAGCAGGCGCTGGAAACGGAGCACCAGGCCCTGCGCGAGCGCGTCGCGCTCGACCCGCTCACCGGCGCGCTCACCCGCCAGGCCTTCGCCACGGAACTCTCGGCCCTGCTCGCGCACGCCGAGAACCACGGCCGCAGCGTGGCGCTGCTGGTGTTCGACCTGGACAACTTCAAGACCATCAACGACCAGCACGGCCACCTGGCCGGCGATGAGGCCCTGCGCCTGGCCACCGGCATCGCCCGAGGCAAGCTGCGCAGCGACGACCTGCTGGGCCGCTTCGGCGGCGACGAGTTCCTGGTGGCCTGCGAGGGCCTGGACCAGGCTGCGGCCGAGGCCCTGGCCGAGCAGCTGCGCTTCGACCTGGTGTGGCGCGCCCCCGACGCCACGCCGCCCATGCCCGGCCTGAGCCTGAGCGTGGGCGTGGCCGTGGCCGACCTGGGCAAGGGCTACGACGCCGGCGACCTGTTCCACCGCGCCGACACCGCGCTCTTCCGGGCCAAGCGCGCCGGCCGCAACCGCGTGGTGGGCGACGACCCCGCCCACGCCGGCGACGCCGACTCGCGCCGCGCCCGCCAGTGGAACGACGCGCTGGCCGAACCCTAGGCCGCCGGGGCCGGTAGAATCGGGGTCTTCCCCCGATCCACCGAGCAAGACCCCGAATGAGCGAACCCGCCCGCCCCGCCTTCCACGGCTTCGAGCAGATCCCGCTGCGCGAATACGCCGAGCGCGCCTACCTCGACTACTCGATGTACGTGGTGCTCGACCGCGCCCTGCCCTTCCTGGGCGACGGCCTCAAGCCCGTGCAGCGCCGCATCGTCTATGCCATGAGCGAGCTGGGCCTGGGCGCCACCGCCAAGCCCAAGAAGAGCGCGCGCACCGTCGGCGACGTGATCGGCAAGTTCCACCCGCATGGCGACAGCGCCTGCTACGAGGCGCTGGTGCTGATGGCCCAGCCCTTCTCCTACCGCTACCCGCTGATCGAAGGCCAGGGCAACTTCGGCTCCACCGACGACCCCAAGTCGTTCGCGGCGATGCGCTACACCGAATCCAAGCTCACGCCGATCGCCGAAGTGCTGCTGGGCGAGCTCGGCCAGGGCACGGTGGACTGGGTGCCCAACTTCGACGGCACCCTGCAGGAGCCGAGCTGGCTGCCGGCGCGCCTGCCGCACCTGCTGCTCAACGGCACCACCGGCATCGCGGTGGGCATGGCCACCGATATCCCGCCGCACAACCTCAATGAAGTGGTGAGCGCGGCCGTGCGCCTGCTCGACGACCCCGACGCCACCGTGCGCGACCTGTGCGAGCACGTGCGCGGCCCGGACTACCCCACCGGCGCCGAAATCATCACCGCGCCCGAAGACCTGCGCGCCATCTACGAAACCGGCGGCGGCAGCGTGCGCGCCCGCGCCACCTGGCTGCGCGAAGGCGCGAACATCGTCATCACCCACCTGCCCTACCAGGTGTCGCCCTCGAAGATCATGGAGCAGGTGGCGCAGCAGATGCGCGCCAAGAAGCTGCCGTGGCTGGAGGACCTGCGCGACGAGTCCGACCACGAGAACCCGGTGCGCCTGGTGCTGGTGCCGCGCAGCAACCGCGTGGACTTCGAGGGCCTGATGGGCCACCTGTTCGCCACGACGGACCTGGAGAAGAGCTTCCGCGTCAACTTCAACATCATCGGCCTCGACGGCCGGCCGCAGGTGAAGAACCTGCGCGACTTCCTGTCCGAATGGCTGCTGTTCCGCACCGACACCGTGGCGCGGCGCCTCAAGCACCGCCTGGACAAGGTCGAGCGCCGCCTGCACCTGCTCGAGGGCCTGCTGGTGGCCTTCCTGAACCTCGACGAGGTGATTCGCATCATCCGCACCGAGGACGAGCCCAAGCTCGTGCTGATGGCGCGCTTCGGGCTGAGCGAGGAGCAGGCCGAGTACATCCTCGAGACCAAGCTCAAGCAGCTGGCGCGGCTGGAGGAAATGAAGATCCGCGGCGAGCAGGACGAGCTGGCCAAGGAGCGCGAGAAGATCGTCGCCACCCTGGGCAGCAAGGCCAAGCTGCGCAAGCAGGTGAAGGACGAGCTGCTGGCCGATGCGAAGAAGTTCGGCGACGAGCGCCGCTCGCCGCTGGTGCAGCGCGAAGCCGCCCAGGCCATCAGCGAAACCGAGCTGGTGCCGAGCGAGCCGGTGACGGTGGTGCTGTCGAAGAAGGGCTGGGTGCGCGCCGCCAAGGGCCACGACGTGGACGCGGCCGCGTTGAGCTACCGCGACGGCGACGGCCTGCTGCAGGCCGTGCGCGGCCGCAGCACGCAGCAGGTGGCCTTCCTTGATTCCACCGGCCGCAGCTATTCCACGCTGGCGCATTCGCTGCCCAGCGCGCGCGGCAACGGCGAGCCGCTGAGCGGCCGCTTCAGCCCGCCGGCGGGTGCCGGCTTCGTGGCCGTGGCCGCGGGCGAGAACGACCTGCGCTACGTGCTGGCCTCGAGCCACGGCTATGGCTTCGTCACCCGCTTCGAGAATTTCACCGGCCGCAACAAGGCCGGCAAGGCCCTGCTCAACCCGGGCGAGGGCGAGGTGCTGGCGCCCGCGCCGGTAACCGACCCGGCCAGCGATTGGGTGGTGTCGATCACCAGCGCCGGCCACCTGCTGGCCTTCCCGCTGGCGCAGCTGCCCGAGCTGGACAAGGGCAAGGGCAACAAGCTGATCCAGATTCCGCCGGCCAAGCTCAAGGCCGGCCAGGAGAAGGTGGTGGCCATCGCCAGCGTCCGCCAGGGCGGCGAGCTGACCATCTACAGCGGCAAGCAGAAGCTGGTGCTGAGCTGGCGCGACCTGCAGGCCTACGAAGGCACCCGCGCCAGCCGCGGCAACGCCCTGCCGCGCGGCTTCACCAAGGTGGACCGGGTGGAAGTGACGGCGTGAGCGAGCTTCCGCCCTGCCCTGCCTGCGGCTCGGCCTATGCCTACGCCGACGGCGCCCTGCTGGCGTGCCCCGAATGCGGCCACGAGTGGGCGCCGGGCGAGGCGGCCGCCAGCACCGAGGACGTCCGCGTCGTGCGCGACGCCAATGGCAACGTGCTCGCCGATGGCGACACCGTGATCGTGGTGAAGGACCTGAAGATCAAAGGCTCCTCGTCCGTGGTGAAGGTGGGCACCAAGGTGCGCAACATCCGCCTGGTGGATGGGGACCACGACATCGACTGCAAGATCGATGGAATTGGAGCGATGAAGCTCAAGTCGGGGTTTGTGAGGAAGGATGGGGGCTGAGGGGTATCGCTGCGACCCGAGCCAGGCTTACTGCGCAACTTCAGAACTGCAGACTGGCGAGTAATCGGGGCCAGGCACAGTCGATTTCGCCGCTCGACCGATGATGGGCGCGGCGGGGGCCTGACTCTGGTGCCAGGGTGAGAAAAGTTCCCAATCGCTCCCTGCCGAGATAACTCGCCACCTACTTTCGGCGATATCCAGCCATCCAGAGGCATAGCACGGCCTGCGCCTTTCTAGACCGCTGCTTGACGGTGCTAACCCGGGGATGCAGCATCCGGGGAAGACCGGCTCTTGCCGGTAGATAAGAGAGTTAGGCCAAAGTGCGCGAGATCGAGGTCTGCCCAAACTGCTCGGCTAGATTTGAGGCCCGGGAGTGGCTCACTTCCAGCGGCATTTCTGTGGCACTCGGCTTCATTGTCCTCCCGGGCGTGTCGGCCGAGGTCAAGTGTCCCGGCTGCGGTCGCAAGTTCTCTGCTCGCACGCTGCGCTTCTTCGGGTTCCTGTCGCCAAATGCGCTTCGCTGGGCCATGCTCTCCGTTGTTGTCTTGGTGGTGGCGGTGGCCGTAGGCTCTTCTCTAGGGTAGGTCACGGCGGCCTAACCAGTCATTCAAGCCGACGCCTTCGGCGCGGCTTAACTCAGGCGTTAGGCCTGCTGATGGAGATCTGTATGGGCTGGTCAGAAGAGGGACTTTGCGCATTCCTGGACCGCCAAGGTGTACCGAGGAAGTCCTATTCGATCGGGAAGGATCAGGACGAGTCGTACTGCCTAGTTCCTGAAGGGAACGAGTGGCTCGTGTACTACTCTGAGAGAGGCAGGCGAAACGAACTGGGCTGGGGCAAGAGCGAAGACCAAGGGCTGAATCTGCTCAAGCTCTTTGTGCTTGAGGGCGTCCCCACAAGTCTCCGGGCGCAGGCCTAACTAATCATTCAAGCCGACGCCTTCGGCGCGGCTTAGCACAGGCGTAGGGCCTCATGGGGAACGTGCTCAGCAATCCGTTGGATCAGGCTCTGGCTGCAGCAGCCAATGGTCCATTCTTTCCGGACTGGGAGTTCCATGCTCTTTTTGGCCTCAGCAGGTCAGAGGTCTCTGCACTGATTGGGACAGCAGGCGATGCGCCCAAATCTGAACAGCACCGGACGGTCGTGGGAAATGCGGTTAACAATCTTCTCGGCTACCCTCATGAACAAGAGTCGCAGTGGTTGCACTGGCTCACCTGCACACCTCGGGAACTGGAGTCTGCTTACAACGTTTGGCAGGCCTCGAGCCATGAGGCCTAACTCATCATTCAAGCCGACGTGCCTTCGGCACGCGGCTTAACTCAGGCGTTAGGCCTCATGAGCGACATCTCCGCAAACTTCAAGGATCGCTTCATCTCATCCCTGCCCGCCGTCCCTCCAGACCTCGACCTTCGGTTTGATGAGTTCGTGGTGTTTGACGCCAATGTCATTCCAGTCCGCCTTGCAAAGGAAGACTCATGCCTTCTAGAGGATCATGGCCTTCCGCGTGATGCCGCTCCATTTCTTTCGTTCCACGCGTATTCGCAACCCGAAATTGAGTCGCGTAAACGGCATTTCGGTATTCCGGAGTCGTACTTCCCAATCGGCCACAATGGCTCCGGGGATATTCTTGCCATTGATACGGACAGTCGAGAGGTCGTCTATTTCAATCACGATAATCACAACCAGAGAGTGTTCATTAATTCGTCAGTTCGACAATTTGCCGAAAGCCTATGCATTTATCAGGAGCACCTTGGCAATCGCACAATGGCAGATTGTCTACGCGCGATTGCTGCCATAGACGCGCGAGCAGCAACTACTGGGTCCATGTGGCAAACCGAGGTAATCTCGGAGTTGGCCAATGAGGCCTAACTAGTCATTCAAGCCGACGCCTTCGGCGCGGCTTAACTCAGGCGTTAGGCCTCTGACATGCATTGCCGCACTTGGTTTGCTACATCGCTGATTATCGGCCTACTGGCATCTTCCGTAGAGGCAAAGTGCGCCCATGCCCCGATTTCTGTAGAAGTCCTGGTAACGGATACTTTTAGCGCACCGATCGCCGGCTCCGTGACAAAGCTTGCGTGGGACTATGAAAGAACTGAGCCGGAGTTCACGCATTCTGTAGCAGACTCCCACGGCAAGTCCTCGCTTAGCATCGTGCCGTCTGGCTACGAGCGCTCGAGCATTTTCCGAGGCGATATCTGCGGCGAACCAAAGGGGCACCCTGTCGTGTGTGCGGACGCACCGGGATACCGGGAAACGTGCAGGTCGCTACCCCGTGACCTAAAGCAATCGGTAACCATCGTGCTAGAGGCAGGTCGCGACGATGAGGCCTAACAAATCATTCAAGCCGACGTGCCTCCGGCACGCGGCTTAACTCAGGCGTTAGGCCAATGAATTTCCCAAGTTACGAATTTGCTTTGATTCTGGCTTTCGGCACCGCATCGCTCTCGCTCGCTGTGGATGACGAGATTCCGTCTCCCGACCAGGCTCAAGACATCACCTATGGCTCACCAGAAGCAGCACTAGAGTCTCTGCGACTCAAAGAAGGTGTGACCATTCGCGAGGAGAACGACT
>NZ_MEDO01000028.1 GCF_001724815.1 Arenimonas sp. SCN 70-307
GTCATCAAACGGGTGGCCTACGGCTACCGCGATGACGCCTACTTCTTCTTGAAGATCCGGGCGGCCTTCCCCGGACTTGGGTGAAGAGCCAAAAAAAAGCCCCGGTCGCGGACGACCAGGGCCTTGGTTTGGTGGAGGTGGGGGCCACTGAAAACCTGTTCCATGGGCCCAATCTGCGCCGTTTTGCGCGACGGGGGCCGGGGCGATACCCCCGAATCTACCCCCTAAGCATCAGTCAGCACGACGCAGCTTTTTTCTCCTCTCGCTCCGCCGCAACCGGAGTGTTGGACGAGGCGAGCGGCTTTTCACGGACCAGGATCTCACGGGCCATGTTCTTAAACTCCCACTCAGTAAACCGCTGCAGGACACGGCGCATAAGCGGCTGGTAGCCCAGCCCCTCCTTGTTGGCGATGAACTTCAGCTCCTCGATCAGGGCTTTCGGTAGGCGGATCGAGATCAGCTGCATCGCCAACGATTCGTCGAGCGCTTTTTCATGTTCGGCGCCACGAGCAACCGCATGTTCTTCGCTGTTGCCCAGATCGCCGGTTTCCCACGGGCAATCAGCCTCGTGTTCGATGTTCGGCGTCTTGTTCATTCTGGGAACTCCATTGCTTCAGGGTAGGGAAATGGTCACGCCCTCACGAGCGCAGAGCTTGACGTAAAGATCATCAGAGCCATCTGTCGGGCAATACGCGGACTTGATGTAGAAAAAGTCCTCACGCTCCACGTAAAGCACTTTTAGGATCCGGTTCCGGTCAGTTACCGAGCAGAACCACATCGTTGGCGGATCAGTTCGGTGGTCTTCACGGTCGTCCGAGAACATGGGGCCAGTTCTGTTCAAGAAGGCTTCATGCACCTCTTCGCGGCTCACCCCGTGCTTCTCTCGAAGCTTCTCCAGGACCTTGGCGCTGATCTTGAATTCCTTTGACACGATCCCAGGTCCGTTACGGCGGGCTGTGGAGTGTATATACACCATTCGGGCGAATGGAAGGGGTGAACTAGATGAACAGGCTGATATGCCGATAGACGGCGCGTCTCGCTGGCGCGAGAGACACCTTCGTGATTATTCGCGTGCCGGATCTCCTCCTCAGCCGCGATAGCGCAGCGGTCGCGCGACGCCCGAAACGCCTAAACCCATCGAGCCTCGGAACTGCACGGGTTCGCTCTGTCTAGGTTGCCGATGCCGCCGCCGTCCTGCATCCCGGCGCCGCCGGTGGTGGTGACGGTGCCGCCTAGGAGGCCCAGGCGTAGGCGTGTCTAGCCTTGTTCTGGAGCTGCCGGCTGATAGAGTCCAGGGCAACAGAGGAGGATCAGCATGGCCAAGGTTGAGATCGGTGCGTCGCTGCTGGGTGGAACCCAGCCCGTGACCCTCGATGGTCGCCGGATCGGGACTGCACATGAGCACCGGGACGGATCAGGTTGGGCATATCGACACGGTGCCCGGCCAGGCCTTCTCGCCTCGCCGACGTTTGAAGCCGAAAGCCGGGAGGAGCTGATCGCGAAGATCGGGGCTCATGTGCACAATGGTCGGGGTCTGCTCGGCCGATAGGTCGCGCTGGCCCCGCCCGACAGGCGGGGCGCACCCCAGTTCCGCGGCCGGGGACCAGCCAGCCCCTTGTTTCTCCTCGCGCTTGCTGATGAGCGCTGCAGCAACCAACGCTGGAACCGACTCAGGCTCCCCGTTCCGGGCGCGCTCGCGCCACAGGTGGGCGGCGTGGAATCAGAGCCCGGCCAGCTGCATGCGCTCCGCGGGGGCGTCCTCCATGTTGCCGGCGAGCTTGGAGTTGGCGTTGCCGCTGGAATGGCCGGCTTGGCCCATGTCCGGGCCTCGCCCCATAGTGTCGCGGAGCACCGGTCGCCCATCGCTTGGCTGCTTTCGGCGACGGCGTAGCTCACGCTGTGGCGCATCTCGCGGGAGAGGTTAGTAAGGCCGTCGAGAGGGCCGGTACGCCTCAGCCCTTGAGTCGCCTAGGGACCCATCCATCCGCCCGTTTGTCCTCAAAGGCAGACTGCTCGCGTTGGACTGAGAATTGAGCAGAGTCCGAGAGCAGGAAAAGGGCTTGCACGAGCTTTCGGACGGCGTCTTCGAGACGCGGAAGGTAGAGGAGGTTGGGATGGCGCTAATTGCGTGCAGAGAGTGTGGGAATCAGGTGAGTGACCAGGCCGCCGCCTGCCCACGCTGTGGAGCCCCACCATTTCCTCGCGCCGCCGGCCAATCACCCCCGCCGAAAGTCCAGCCGAAGAAGACCTCCGGTTGTGCGATTGTGGTGCTCATTTTCCTCGGCCTGGTTGTGGTTGGAAGCGTTCTCTCCACTATGAGGGAGGCCCGCCGGCCTCCGCCCTCAGCGCCGGCGGCTCGAGCGCCGGCCGCGCCACCGCAGACTGCGGAGCAGGCGTGGGAGGCTTTCTTGCGTCGCTGGCAGCCTGACGCACAGCCAGCCGCGGTACATGCCTCGTTGCTCGCGGAGGCCAAGCGAATCGCTTCTGCATTCCCGGGAACCGAGCAAGCCTCCAAGGCCGCGAGGGTCATTCCAGCCATCCAGGCCAAGGTTGACGCCTTTGCAGAGATCCAGGCGCAGGAAGCGTCCGCTCGAAAGTGGACGTATGCCTCCAGTAAGGACGAGCTGACTGGCAAGCAGGGGTACACGGCTTGGCTTCAATCGGAGAATCAGATCGAGCTCAAGTTTCCGTATCAGGGCCCGCAGCGCGCGCAGCTGACCATTCGCGAAAGCCCACAGTACGGCTTCGACGTGATGTTCAGCATCCAACGAGGGCAGCTGCTCTGCTCGTCTTATGACGGCTGTAGCGTTCAGGTCCGGATCGATGAAGCGCCGCCTCGTCGATGGCGGGCAATGCCGCCGAGCGACCACAGCAATGAGACGCTGTTCCTCGGCAATGAGCGAGAGCTCTATCGCTCTATTCGGGGTGCAAAGGAGGTTCGAATTCAAGCCGAGATCTATCAGGCGGGCGCGCCAACTTTCATTTTTGATGTGAGTGGATTCGAAGAGTCAAAGTTCAAGCCAAAGAGCTGAGGGACCGCGCGATCAGGACCTCAGTTCACCGCTGCGCATCGCTCTTTGGTAGACCGGGGCTAGCGCGAGTTCTTGTAGGCAGATCGACTAGGGGCTACGCATGGAAATCGACAGCGGAGTGGCTGCTCTGCTCGGCGCGGTCCTTGGCGGATTCGGGTCATGGCTTGCTGCGGGCCAGGTAGAGAGAAGCAGGGAGTCCCGGATTGCCAGAAAGTATGCTGTCGCGGCATCGAGTGAGATTAAGGCAGCGCTTGAGCTTCTAGCCGCCAGACATTGGCGAACCGGCCTTCAACAGTTTGAGGATCTGGCGCGAGCGGGGGAGGTGCAGCAGTACTCGGTTCACAACGCGGATGCCTACTTGCTGGTGACGAGAAGAGCGCTTGAGGAGTGTAGTTCGATTGATGCTGAGCTCGCCGTGTTGCTCGCGCGCATTCTGATGTTGGAGGCAGCAATTCTTGCGGATCTGAAGCGGCTTGCGAGTTACCCCATAGATGACGAAAGAGGGTTTCTGAGAAGCTCAGATCCCGACGGGGCTGCGGAGCTATATGGTGCGATCGGTCAGCTGATGGAGGCTGCTGAGGTAACCGGTGGCGAGGTGATCGAGAGGGTCGCGAAGCTGCACCCCGTCTCCCCAAAAGGGATGTGGGATCGATATAGGCTCGCCTTGTCCATCATTCGCGGTGTCTGATTTAAGTCCGTCGGCAACGACCCTCGCCTTTCTCAGGATTGCAGTGGCCGGGTTGCACTCTCCGGCCCCCTAAACAACAAAAAACCCCGCAGATTCGCGGGGTTAGGTGTCGGGCTGGGCCCGGGTGAAACCTTCAAATGGTGGAGGTGGGGGGAGTTGAACCCCCGTCCGAGAGCACTCCATCTCCGGCACTACATGCTTAGCTCGTTGTTGGTTCTCGTACGACGGCAACACAACGTGCGAGGCACACCGTCGTCCACACCCGCTAAGTTCACTTCCGGTTGGCGGGTCGCCGCCGGAAGCTGTTCCGTGATAATGACCCTACATCCACGAGCACGGGCACAAGTGGGTTCGGGGCTTACGCCTTAAGCGGCGAGAGCGTAGTTGTCGTCGTTGGCAACTAAAGTTTGCGGCTGGATTAACGAGGAAAGCTGCCCCCTCGGCATGCGCCAGTCGACTTCGCAACCCCCGTCGAAGCCAGGACACCCCCGGAAACGCGGAAATCGTTCGTACAACCGACCCTTCCAGTATGGGGCCCGGCCGGCGCCCCCACAAGGCCCGTGCAGGGGCAGGGTTCAGGCGTTCTTGTTGTGGCGGCGCATGACGCGCTGCTTGTCGCGCTCCCAGTCGCGGTCCTTGCTGGCCTGGCGCTTGTCGTGGGCCTGCTTGCCCTTGGCCAGGGCCAGCTCGAGCTTGACCTTGTTGCCCTTCCAGTAGGCCGCCGTGGGGATGAGCGTGTAGCCGTCGCGCTCGACCTTGCCCACCAGCTTGTCGATCTCGTGCCGGTGCAGCAGCAGCTTGCGGGTGCGGCGGTCGTCGGCCACCACGTGGGTGGAGGCCTGGCTGAGCGGGGTGATCTGGGCGCCGAACAGGAAGATCTCGCCCCGCTTCACCACCGCGTAGGCGTCGCCCATGTTCATGCGGCCGGCGCGGATGGACTTGAGCTCCCAGCCCTGCAGGGCGATGCCCGCCTCGTAGCGCGACTCGAGGTGGTATTCGTGGCGGGCCGAGCGGTTCAGGGCGATGGTCTTGTTGCCCTCGCCGGAGCCGCCCGCGCTATCCTTGGATTTGTTTTTCTTCGACATGTCCCTGCCATTGTCGCCCATCGCGGGCCGGACGGGGGAGGGGCGGGCAAGGAGCCCATGACGAGCATCCACCGGCACGCCCTGGTGCGCCATTCGGCGCGGCGCATGTACGACCTGGTCAACGACGTCGCCGGCTACCCGGCGCGTTTCCCCTGGTGCGAGGCCTCGCAGGTGCTGGAGGTGTCCGACACCCACATGCTGGCGCGCCTGGACCTGCGCATGGCCGGGCTGCGCACCAGCTTCACCACCCGCAACGAGCTCGAGGCGCCGACCCGCATCCGGCTGCAGCTGGCCGAGGGCCCGTTCCGCAAGCTCAGCGGGCAGTGGGTCTTCCACAGCCTGGCCGAGGACGCCTGCAAGGTCAGCCTGGACCTGGATTTCGAGGTCGCCGGCAAGGTGCTGGGCTCGGCGCTGGCGCTGGGCTTCCAGGGCCTGGCCGACCGGATGGTGGACGATTTTTGCCGCGAAGCCGACCGGGCCTGAGATGGACGCGGCCCTGCGGATCGAAGTCGTCTATGCCTTGCCGGATCGCTCCTGGCGGGTGCCGCTGCAGTTGCCGGCGGGCGCCACGGTGGCCGACGCGCTGGCGGCGGCCGACCTGCCATCACGGGTGCCGGGCATCGAGGTCGATCCGGAGGGGCTGGCGGTGTTCGGGCAGGCGGCCACGCTGGCCACGGCGCTGCACGACGGCGATCGCGTCGAGGTGCTCAGGCCGCTGACGGTGGATCCGAAGCAGGCCCGGCGACGCCGGGCCGGGGCAGCCGGCCGGGCTTAGCGGCGCGGCTTGCTCTTGTCGCGGGCGAGGTTGCCGAAGCGGCGCATCTCGGCGGCGAGTTCGCTGTCGGCCTCGGGGAAGTACTCGCCTTCCCAGCGCGCGAGGCGGTCGTTCTCGAACCACAGCGTGAGGGTCTTGACCTCGGTGTCGCCGGTGCGGCGACGCGCGGTGGCCACGTAGTCCCAGCGCGACTGGTGGAAGGGATCGGCGACCGAGGGCGAGCCGAGCAGGCTGAACACCTGGCCGCGATCCATGCCCACCTGCAGCTGCTCGACGTTGCGCGTCTCAAGCAGGTTGCCCTGGAATACGGGCTGGCGGTAGACGATGCCGCAGCCAGCGACGAGGAAGGTGGCGAGCAGGAGCGTGAAGGCCTTGCGCATTGCGGGGTTGGTCCGGGTGCGATGAATCCCGATGATACACTACCGAACGCAACCGCCAGCCCCCACGGGCGGCACGACGGAAGGCATTCAGGAGACGCCATGGAATCCCAGGACCTGCGCAAGGCCGGCCTCAAGGTCACCCATCCGCGCATGCGCATCCTCGACGTGCTTCAAACGGCCAGCCCGAAGCACCTGACGGCCGAGGACATCTACCGCAACCTGCTCGACAACGGCGACGACATCGGCCTGGCCACGGTCTACCGCGTGCTGACCCAGTTCGAGGCCGCGGGCCTGGTGCTCAAGCACAACTTCGAGGGCGGGCAGGCGGTGTACGAGCTCGACCGCGGCCAGCACCACGACCACATGGTCGACGTGGACACCGGCAAGGTGATCGAGTTCACCAGCCCCGAGATCGAGCGCCTCCAGCACGAGATCGCCGCCAAGCACGGCTACGAAATCGAAGAGCACTCGCTCGTGCTTTACGTCCGCGCCAAGAAGAAGAAATAGTCAGCTTCCCTGCGCGCGGGAGAGCATCTGGCGGGCGTTGGCACGCACTTCCTTGGTGATTTCCACGCCGCCGAGCATGCGGGCGAGTTCTTCCACGCGGGCCTTTTCGTCCAGCGGCTGCACCTGGCTGTGGGTGGCGTCGGCTTCGACGGCCTTGCTGACCCGGTAGTGGTGGTGGCCCTGGGCGGCCACCTGGGGCAGGTGGGTGACGCACAGCACCTGGCGCTCGGCGCCCAGTGCCCGCAGCTTCTGGCCCACCACCTCGGCCACGGCGCCGCCGATGCCGGTGTCGACCTCGTCGAAGACCATCGTGGGCACCGCGTCCAGGCCCAGCGCCGCCACCTCGATGGCCAGGCTGATGCGCGCCAGCTCGCCGCCCGAGGCCACCTTGCGCAGCGCCCGCGGTGGCTGCCCGGGGTTGGCCGAAACCAGGAACTCGCAGCGCTCGGCGCCCGAGGGCGTGGGCCGGGTGGTGTCGAGCGGCTCGAGCGCCACCGTGAATACGCCGCCGCCCATGCCCAGCTCGGCCATCAGCGAGGCCACCGCCTCGCCCAATGCAGCGGCCGCGCGGGCGCGTGACTGGCCCAGCTGCGCCGCTGCGGCCTGCCACTCGCGGGCGGCCGCCTCGAGCTCGCGGCCCAGGCGGGCGGAACGTTCGCCGGCACCGGCCAGGCTGTCGAGTTCTTCCTGCAGCGCATCGCGCCGGGCCGCCAGGTCTTCCAGCGGCACGCGGTGCTTGCGGGCGAGGTCGTGCAGGCGGGCCAGGCGGTCTTCCAGGGCCTGCAGGCGGGCCGGGTCGAGGTCGAGTTCGTCGTGCAGGCGCTCGAGCCCGGCAGCGGCCTCGGCCAGCTGGATGCCGGCCGAATCGAGCAGGGCCAGCACCTCGGCCAGGCGGGGTTCGTCGCCGGCCAGCCGGGCCAGTTCGCCCTGGGTCTGGTGCAGCAGGCGCTGCAGCGACAAACCTTCGTCGCCAGCGAGGCGGGCGAGGGCGGCCTGGCAGCCCTGGATCAGGCCGGCGGCGTTGGCCTGGCGGCGGTGGGCCAGGGCCAGTTCCTCCAACGCCTCGGGGCGCAGGTCTTCGTCGGCCAGCTCGCCGACCTGGTGTTCGAGCCAGGCCAGGCGCTCACCGACGTCGCCGGCGCGCACCAGTTCGGCCAGCTCGCGGTCCAGCCCGGCCCAGCGGCGGGCGGCCTCGCGCACGGCGGCCAGCAGGGGTTCGTGGCGGCCGAAGGCATCGAGCAGGGCCAGCTGCTGGCCACGGTCGAGCAGGGCCTGGTGTTCGTGCTGGCCGTGGATTTCCACCAGCAGCCCACCCAGGGCGGACAGCTGGCCCAACGTGGCCGGCCGGCCATTGATCCAGGCGCGCGAACCACCGTCGGCGCGGATGACCCGGCGCAATTGGCAGGCCTCGCCCTCGTCGAGCTCGTTCTCGCGCAGCCACTCGCGCGCGGCCGGGGCGTCCGCCAGGCCGAACTCGGCCGCCAGCTCGGCCCGCTCGGCGCCGTGGCGCACGATGCCGGCGTCGGCGCGGGCGCCGGTGAGCCACATCAGGGCGTCGACCAGCAGCGACTTGCCGGCGCCGGTTTCGCCCGACACCACCGTCATGCCCGGTCCGAAGGCCAGTTCGGCGCGGCTGACGACGGCGAAATCCTGGAGCGTGAGGTGGCTGAGCATGGTGGCGGCGATTTTGCCTCAAAGCCCGCACCTTCCGCTGCCCCCGTCTCACGGATCAAGACGCCGGACGCCAGGCGCGGGGTAGGCATTCGCCCCGGCTTGCGCCGGGCCCACGCCGGCCTTATCTATGACGGATGGATCTGAACCTGGACCCGCGCGCCCGCCGCCTGCTGCGCACCCTGATCGCCCAGCACATCCGGGACGGCGAGCCCGTGGGCTCGCGCACTCTGGCCAAGCGATCGGGCCTGGACGTGAGCCCGGCGACGATCCGCAACATCATGGCCGACCTCGAGGAGATCGGCCTGGTCTCGGCCCCGCACACCTCGGCCGGGCGCATCCCCACCTCGCAGGGCTACCGCGTCTTCGTCGACAGCCTGCTGCAGATGAAGCCGCTGCAGGAGGCCGAGGTGCGCCAGCTGCGCGAGCAGCTGCCGGCCGGCGCCGGCACCCAGGCCCTGCTGTCGAACACCAGCGAGCTCCTGTCGGCCATGAGCCAGTTCGTGGGCGTGGTCACGGTGCCGCAGCGCAGCCAGTTCGCCTTCCGCCACATCGACTTCGTGCCGCTCGACGGCCAGCGCATCCTGGTGATCCTGGTCTTCACCGACAACGAGGTGCAGAACCGCATCATCAGCCCGCGCCGGGCCTACACCACCAGCGAGCTCGAGCAGGCCGCCAACTACCTCAACGCGCACTTCGCCGGCCGCCCGCTGGCCGAGATCCGCGCGCGCCTGCTGCACGAGCTGCGCGACACCCGCAGCGAGATGGAGCGCCTGCTCACGGCCGCGGTCGAGCTGTCCGAGCAGGCCCTGGGCGGCGGCGCGCCCGGCCCCGAGGACATGCTGCTGGCCGGCCAGACCCGGCTGATGGGGGTGCAGGACCTGTCCGACCTCGATCGCCTTCGCGAACTCTTCGAGGCCTTTTCCCGCAAGCGCGAGATCCTGCAGCTGCTCGAGGGCACCCTCAAGGCCCAGGGCGTGCGCGTGTTCATCGGCGAGGAAACCGGCCTGGCGCCGCTCGACGCCTGCACAGTGGTGACCGCGCCCTACCATTCCCAGGGCCGCGTGATGGGCGTGCTGGGCGTCATCGGCCCCACCCGCATGGCCTACGAGCGGGTCATCCCGATGGTGCAGGCCACGGCCGACCTGCTGGGCGCGGCCTTGAATCCCGAGCCGCCGGCCCCATAGCCTGCACGACCCCCGCCGGACGCGGGGCAGCCAACGGAAGACCATGCACAGCGAAAACCCGACCCCGGGCGCCCAGGCGCCCGACGTGCCCGACCTCGACTCCGACCTGCTGGCCCATGAGCTCGAGCAGCTGCGCTCCGCGCTGTCCGAGGTCCGCGAAGAGGCCTTGCGCGAGCGCGCCGAACTCGACAACCAGCGCAAGCGCCTGGCCCGCGACGTCGAGCAGGCCCGCCGCTTCGCCAACGAGAAGCTGCTCTCGCAGCTGCTGCCGGTGCTCGACAGCCTCGAGGCCGGCCTCAAGGCCGCCGGCGATGCCACGGGCCCGCTCAAGGACGGCCTCGAGCTGACCCTGCGCCAGCTGCTGAAGGTGGGCGAGGACAACGGCCTGGCCCAGCTCAACCCGGAAGGCCAGGCCTTCGACCCCGAGTGGCACCAGGCCATCAGCCAGCTCGATGCGGCCGGTTCGGCCCCGGGCACCGTGCTGCAGGTCTTCCAGAAGGGCTACGCCCTCAACGACCGCCTGCTGCGCCCGGCCCTCGTGGTGGTCGCCGCCGGCTGAGGGCTTCACGCCCCTTGAACACCCCGCGGCGGGCCCCACATACGGAACATCCGCGGCCGCCGCCGCCAAACCAGCTAAGAGAACATCAGGGAGCAACACCATGGGCAAGATCATCGGCATCGACCTGGGCACCACCAACAGCTGCGTTTCCGTCATGGAAGGCGGCGTGGCCAAGGTCATCGAGAATTCCGAGGGCGACCGCACCACGCCCTCCATCGTCGCCTTCACCAAGGACGGCGAGGTCATCGTCGGCGCCTCGGCCAAGCGCCAGGCCGTCACCAACCCCAAGAACACCTTCTACGCCGTCAAGCGCCTGATCGGCCGCAAGTTCACCGACGCCGAGGTCAAGAAGGACCTCGACCTGGTGCCCTACGGCATCCTCGCGCACGACAACGGCGACGCCTGGGTGCAGACCGCCGACGGCCGCAAGATGGCGCCGCAGGAGATCTCGGCCAAGGTGCTCGAGAAGATGAAGAAGACCGCCGAGGCCTACCTGGGCGAGGCGGTCACCGAGGCCGTGATCACCGTGCCGGCCTACTTCAACGACAGCCAGCGCCAGGCCACCAAGGACGCAGGCCGCATCGCCGGCCTCGAGGTCAAGCGCATCATCAACGAGCCCACCGCGGCCGCGCTGGCCTATGGCCTGGACAAGAAGGGCGGCGACCGCAAGATCGCGGTCTACGACCTCGGCGGCGGCACCTTCGACGTCTCGATCATCGAGATCGCCGAGATCGATGGCGAGAAGCAGTTCGAGGTGCTGGCCACCAACGGCGACACCTTCCTGGGTGGCGAAGACTTCGACGCCCGCGTCATCGATTACCTGGTCGACGAGTTCAACAAGGAGCAGGGCATCGACCTGCGCAAGGACCCGCTGGCCCTGCAGCGCCTGAAGGACGCCGCCGAGCGCGCCAAGATCGAGCTCTCGTCGAACCAGCAGACCGAAGTGAACCTGCCGTACGTGACGGCCGACGCCTCGGGCCCCAAGCACCTGAACATCAAGCTCACCCGCGCCAAGCTCGAGGCCCTGGTGGACGACCTGGTGAAGAAGACCATCGAGCCCTGCCGCGTCGCGCTCAACGACGCCGGCCTGCGTGCGTCCGACATCTCCGACGTCATCCTCGTCGGCGGCCAGACCCGCATGCCCAAGGTGCAGGCGGCCGTGGCCGAGTTCTTCGGCAAGGAGCCGCGCAAGGACGTCAACCCCGACGAGGCGGTGGCCATCGGCGCCGCGGTGCAGGGCGGCGTGCTGGCCGGCACCGTCAAGGACGTGCTGCTGCTCGACGTCACCCCGCTGAGCCTGGGCATCGAGACCCTGGGCGGCGTGATGACCAAGATCATCGAGAAGAACACCACCATCCCGACCAAGGCCTCGCAGACCTTCTCCACCGCCGAGGACAACCAGTCCGCGGTGACGGTGCACGTGCTGCAGGGCGAGCGCGAGCAGGCCCGCTTCAACAAGTCGCTGGCCAAGTTCGACCTCTCCGGCATCGAGCCGGCGCCGCGCGGCATGCCGCAGGTGGAGGTGAGCTTCGACATCGACGCCAACGGCATCCTGCATGTCTCGGCCAAGGACAAGAAGACCGGCAAGGAGCAGAAGGTCGAGATCAAGGCCGGTTCGGGCCTGAGCGAGGAAGAGATCCAGCGCATGGTGCAGGACGCCGAGGCGCACCGCGAGGAGGACAAGAAGTTCCACGAGCTCGTCACCGCGCGCAACGCCGCCGATGGCCTGATCCACGCCACCCGCACCGCCATCACCGAGCACGGCGCGAAGGTGCCGGGCGAGCAGCTGGCCGGCATCGAGACCGCGCTGTCCGAGCTCGAAACCGCCATGAAGGGCGACGACAAGGCCCAGATCGAGGCCAGGACCAACGCCCTGCAGCAGGCCGCGCAGTCGCTTTACGCGGCGGCGGCGGCCGGCAACCAGGCGGGCCCGCAGGACGGTGGCGATGCGCCGGGCCCGCAGGGCAAGGCCGACGACGTGGTGGATGCGGAGTTCACCGAGGTCAAGGACGACAACAAGTAGTCATATCCCCGCCGCGCTGCGCGCGGCCCGGATATGTGTCGCCGTTGGAGCCGCGCTGCGCGCGGCTCAACGCCGACGGGGGCGGGCCGCTTGGCCCGCCCTTTGGTTGAACTGGCAGGACTGGGGTTTGGATGAGCAAGCGTGATTACTACGAGGTGCTGGGCGTCTCGCGCAGCGCGACCGAGGATGAGCTGAAGAAGGCTTATCGGCGCGCCGCGCAGAAGTTCCATCCCGACCGCAATCCCGGCGACAAGGCGGCCGAGGCCAGCTTCAAGGAGGCCAAGGAGGCCTACGAAGTGCTGTCCGACGGCGGCAAGCGCCGCATGTACGACCAGCACGGCCATGCCGCCTTCGAACACGGCATGGGCGGCAACAACCCCGGCGGCCCCGGCTTCGGCGACGTCAACGACATCTTCGGCGATATCTTCGGCGACATCTTCGGTGGCGGCCGCCAGCGCGGACCGCGCCGCGGCGCCGACCTGCGCTACCTGGTCGAACTCGACCTCGAGGAGGCCGTGTTCGGCGTCGAAAAGCGCATCGAGGTGCCCACCCTCGTCGCCTGCAAGCCCTGCAAGGGCAGCGGTTCCGAAGACGGCAAGGTCGAGACCTGCGGCACCTGCCGCGGTCGCGGCCAGGTGCGCATCCAGCGCGGCATCTTCGCCGTGCAGCAGGCCTGCCCGGCCTGCGGTGGCCGCGGCCAGACCATCGAGAAGCCCTGCGCCAGCTGCCACGGCAACGGCCGCGTGCAGGACACCAAGGTGCTGCAGGTGAAGATCCCCGCGGGCGTCGACAACGGCGACCGCATCCGCCTGGCCGGCGAAGGCGAGGCCGGGCCGGCCGGCGTGCAGCCGGGCGACCTGTACGTCGAGGTCGAGGTGCGCGAGCACCCGATCTTCCAGCGCGATGGCAACGACCTGTACTGCGAGGTGCCGGTGCGCTTCTCGCAGGCGGCGCTGGGCGCCGACATCGTGGTGCCCACGCTCGACGGCGAGGCCCTGATCAAGGTGCCGCACGAGACCCAGACCGGCAAGCTCTTCCGCCTGCGCGGCAAGGGCGTGCGCTCGGTGCGCAGCCAGGCCACCGGCGACCTGCTGTGCCGCGTGGTGGTGGAGACGCCGGTCAACCTGACCGCGAAGCAGCGCGAGCTGCTCAAGGAGTTCGAGGCCACCTTCGAGGGCGAGCAGGGTGCCCGCCATTCGCCGCGTTCGTCGGGTTTCCTCGACGGCGTGAAGGCGTTCTGGGACCGGATGACCTCCTGACGCTTCAGCGCACCATGCGGTCCGGCGCCTGCGCCGTAGCGTAGGGCTCGAGCCGGTGGCCGATGACCTTGTCCAGGTACTCGATGCGCGTCACCGGGTTGGGGTGGGTCGAGAACATCAGCGCCACGCCGGCGTCGTCGGGCGCGGCGCCGTCGAGCGTGTGCAGCACCGACACCAGCGCATAGGGGTCGTAGCCGCCGCGGGCGGCCACGACCATGCCGTAGGCATCGGCCTGGTGCTCGTCGTTCTTGTCCAGGCCGCGCACGAACAGCTCGGTGCCCACGCGGAAGGCGCGGTCGCCGAAGCGTCGCACCAGCTCGTTGTCGCTGCGGCCGGTGGCTTCGCCGGCGAGCTCGGTGGCGAAATCGCGGCCCATTTCCTTGCGGATCGCCTTGACGTGGTGCTGCTGCACCACGTGGCTGATCTCGTGGGCGAGAACCGCCGCCAGCTCGGCCTCGTCGCGCAGGCGGTCGTACAGGCCCTTGGTGATCAGGATCGTGCCGCCGGGCAGGGCGAAGGCATTGGCGTCGGTGCTGTCGATGACGCCGAAGCGCCAGGGCAGGTCGGCGCGCTCGGTCTGCAGCGCCAGCCACAGGCCGACGCGGTTGACGTACTGCTGCAGCGCCTCGTCGCGCACCAGCGGGCGGGCGCCGAGCAGCTGGGCGGCGATGCCGCGGCCGAGCTGCACTTCCTCTTCGGTGCTGAGCTCGGCATTGGCCTCGGCGGCCTTCTTGCCGAAGTTGAGCAGCTTCTCGGCATCGCCGAGGCGGCCGAAGCCGGAGGCCGGGGCGGCAAGGGCGACGGCCAGCAGGCCGATGAACAGGGCAGGGGTCTTCATCTCAGTTCCTCCGGCCGCGGCGGTCGGCCTTGGGGTAGTCGACACGGCGGGCCTGCAGCTGGCCCTCCGAGGCGTGCGCGCGGGCATCGTCCGGGGCGACCGCTAGGGCGTCGAGCATGGCCACCTCGCCGGGCGCCGCACCGGCGCCGCGCAGGATGTCGGGCGACAGGCCCTTGACGCCCGTGCTGACGGTGTTGCCGCTCGAGCCGGTGAGGAAGGCCTGGGCCAGCTGGTTGCCGCCGCCCGGCGCCTTTCCGTCGCTGTTGCCCGTGCGGATGTTGAGGATGCGCACCCAGCCCGCCTGCTCGCTGGCATTGACGCCGGCCCAGGCGCCCTGGCGCGCGGTGATCTCCACCGTGCTGCGGGCCTTGAGCTTGGCCACGACCTCGGCCGAGCCCAGCGGTTCGCTGCGCAGTTCGGTGTCGCGCATGACGGTGCCGGGTTCGGCGACGCTGGCGCCGGAGGCCAGCGCGGCCGCCAGGGCCAGCGCCAGCGGCGCGAGGATGGGCTTGGATGTCATGGCTTGGCTCCTGCGGTGGCTTCGTGGGTGCGGCGGACGGGTTCGTACAGCTCGACCGGCATCTCCCGGCCCTTGACCTTGAACTCGCCGCGGTACATGAACTCAAAACGCGGATCGGCGCTGCATAGTGCCATCGTCGCGCCCGACACGAGCACGCGGGCCACGCCCTTGGTGGTGCCCTCGATGCGACTGGCCAGGTTCACCGTGTCGCCGATGGCGGTGTACTCCATGCGGCTGTCGCTACCCAGGAAGCCCACCACCGCCGGCCCGCTGTGCAGGCCGATGCCGATGTCGAACTCGCCCAGGCCCTCGCCGTTGGCCTGCAGCTCGCGCTTGAAGTCGTCCAGCGCCAGGGTCATGTCCAGCGCCGCCGCCACGGCCTTGGCCGCGTGGCCCGGGGTTTCGGTGGGCGCGTTCCAGAAGGCCATGATCGCGTCGCCGATGAATTTGTCCAGGGTGCCGCCGTGCCGGAAGATCACGTCCACCTGGCGGCTGAAGTAGCGGTTGAGCAGGTCCACCACCTGCTCGGGCGTGCGCGTTTCCGACAGGGTGGTGAAGCCGCGGATGTCGGAGAACAGGATGCTGATCTCGCGCGCTTCGGGCTTGCGGTCGCGGTCGAGTTCGCCGCTCTCGACCAGGCCCTCGACCACGCGCGGGTCCAGGAAGCGCCCGAAGATGCCCACCGTGGCCTCGCGCTGGCGGCGCTCCAGCCATTGCGCTTCGATGGTGAGCAGGCCGTAGCCCAGCCAGGCCAGCAGCAGGGCCGCGCCCACGGGCGCGTAGACGTTCGCCTGCAGCCCCAGCCAGGCGCCGCCCAGCACCGCCACGCTGGCCGCGCCCAGGCCCAGGGCCGAATGGACGGTATTGGCGCGGCGGTGGAAGGCCAGCACCAGGCCGGCCAGCAGCAGGGCGGCCAGCGGCCAGCGTGCCGGCCAGTCGCGCAGCCAGTCGCCGGCACGCAGGTTGGCCAGCGCCGTGGCGATCACGTGCACGCCCAGCGTGTGCTGGCCCAGCGGCGTGGGGCGGTTCTCGTGCATGCCCGGCGCGGTGGCCGCCACCAGCACGATCTTGCCGGCCAGCGTGGGCGCCAGCACCGGCTCGCGCTGCTCGAGGTCCTTGAACAGTTCGGAATACGCGATCGTCGGCGGCGCCTGCCCGAACCAGTGCAGACGCACCCGCTCGCGCCCGGGCAGCGTGGCGCCGGTGAAGCGCGCCAGCGTGGCGGCCAGGTAGGGCAGCCGCCAGCCATCGACGGCGCGGTACAGCCGGTAGTGCCGGCCGGTGCCGTCGGCGTCGGCCTCGAAGTTGATCAGGCCACCGCGCATGCTGCCCTCGTCGAGCACGTGCGGCAGCAGCAGGGTGGCGCGCGCGTCCGGGTCGGCGCCTTCGCCCCGCACGGCCCCGAAGCTCCCGGGCAGCAGCGCCAGCGGCCCGGCATTGCCGTCGACCAGGTTGAGCGAGGCGAAGAACAGGTTGTCCTGCGCGGCCACGATCTCCTTGAACACCTGGTCGGAGTCGGGCCGGAAGCTGTCGGCTTCGTTGAACATGATGTCGAAGGCCACCGCCGCCGGCGCGTGCGGCTCGAGCGCGGCCAGCAGCTCGCCGTGCACCGAGCGTGGCCAAGGCCAGCTGCCGGCGATGTCGTTGAGCTCGTCGAGGCTGCGCTGGTCGATGGCCAGCACCACGATGTCGTCCGGCGGCTGGCGCGAGGCCGCGTGGGCCTGCAGCAGCCAGTCGCCCAGGCGGTTGTCGGTGCGTTCGAGCAGGCCCGACAGCTGCAGCGCGAGGGCGAGCACGGCCAGGGCCAGCAGGGGCAGGCGAATGGGCACGTGCTTGGACAAGGGCATGCGCGGCGTGGCTCCGGGCGTGGCGTCGGCGTCGCCCGAGTGTAGCGGTTTGCCGGCGGCAGGCGCTTTCCGCTAGCGTTGCCGCCATGAACCCGACGCCCCTGAGAATCCTCGTCCACGGTGCCAGCGGCCGCATGGGCCGTGCCCTCCTGCGCCTGGCCGGCGAGCGCGACGGCCTGCGCGTGGTGGCGGCCGTCTCGCGCAGCGGTGGGCCCCTGCCGGAAGCCGACGCCACCGGCGTGCCCGTGCTGGCCGTCGCGGACCTGTCCCGGGCGCCCGACTGCGACCTGGTGATCGACTTCAGCCTGCCCGAGGCCTTCGACGGGGTGCTGGCCGACTGCGTGGCCCGGGGCCGGGCGCTGGTGAGCGGCACCACCGGCCTGTCGCCGGCCCAGCGCGAGGCGCTGGACGCGGCCGCGGCGCGGATCCCGGTGCTGTGGGCCGCCAACTTCAGCGCCGGCGTGGCCGTGCTGCACGTGCTGGTGCGCCAGGCCGCCGCGGCGCTGCCGGGCTGGGACGCCGACATCGTCGAATCCCACCACGTGCACAAAAAGGACGCGCCCTCGGGCACGGCCCTGTTCCTGGGCGAGGCAGTGGCGGCCGGGCGTGGCAGCGCGCCGCACTACGCCGCGCTGCGCGCCGGCGACATCGTCGGCGAGCACCTGGTCCAGCTGACCGGGCCGGGCGAGCGGCTCGAGCTGGCGCACCGCGCCACCAACCGCGACATCTTCGCCCGCGGCGCGCTGGAAGCCGCGCTGCGCCTGGCGGGCAAGAGGCCCGGGCGGTACGGATTCGGGGAATTGCTGCTCGGAGGCGGGACGAATTAGTTTCCCTTTTGGGGTCGGTTTCGCTAGACTTCCCGCTCGCCTGAACCCCCACCCGAACGGACTGGTCCGAACCCGTCCGCGGGTGTTCGCACACCCGGCGAACGGGTTCCCCCAACCCAAGGCGACGCCCGTGACCCATCCCGCAATCCTCGCTCTCGAAGACGGCACCGTGTTCGAGGGCGTTTCCGTCGGCGCCAGCGGCCAGCGCACCGGCGAAGTGGTGTTCAACACCGCCATGACCGGCTACCAGGAGATCGTCACCGATCCCTCCTACGCCCGCCAGCTGGTCACCCTGACTTATCCGCACATCGGCAATACCGGCTGCACGGCCGAGGACGACGAGGCCGCCACGCCCTGGGCCGCTGGCCTGATCGTGCGCGACGTGCCGCGCCGCCCGAGCAACTGGCGCAGCCAGGCCGCGCTGCCGGAGTGGCTGGCCGCGCGCGGCGTGGTCGCCATCGCCGGCCTCGACACCCGCAAGCTCACCCGCCTGCTGCGCGACCGCGGCGCCCAGAACGGCTGCCTGTGGGCGGGCGAGGGCATCGACCGCGACGCCGCCATCGAGGCCGCGCGCAAGTTCCCGGGCCTGTCGGGCATGGACCTGGCCAAGGAAGTCTGCACCCGCGAGCGCTACAGCTGGACCGAGGGCCAGCTTGACCTCGACGCCGGCCAGTTCGTGCGCGCCGAGCCGCGTTTCCACGTGGTGGCCTACGACTTCGGCGTCAAGCGCAACATCCTGCGCATGCTGGCCGAACGCGGCTGCCGCGTCACCGTGGTGCCGGCCCAGACCCCGGCCGCGCAGGTGCTGGCCGAGAAGCCCGACGGCGTGTTCCTGTCTAACGGCCCCGGCGACCCCGCGCCCTGCGACTACGCCATCGCCGCCATCCGCGAGCTCCTGGCCGCGCGCGTGCCGCTGTTCGGCATCTGCCTGGGCCACCAGCTGCTGGCCCTGGCGGCCGGCGCGAAGACGCTGAAGATGAAGTTCGGCCACCACGGCGCCAACCACCCGGTCATCGACCTGGACACCCAGCGCGTGATGATCACCAGCCAGAACCACGGTTTCGCCGTGGACGAGGCCACGCTGCCGGCGAACGTGAAGGTCACGCACCGCTCGCTGTTCGACGGTTCCAACCAGGGCATCGCGCTTACCGACGCGCCGGCCTTCAGCTTCCAGGGCCACCCGGAAGCCAGCCCCGGCCCGCGCGACGTGGCCGGCCTGTTCGACCAGTTCGTCGCCATGATGGCGGCGGACCACCGCTGAATCCGACCCAGGGGAGTGGGGAAGGCATGAACCGATTCAAGACTGTGTTGCTGGCCGCGCTGCTCGCGCTGGCCCCGTTCACCGGCGCCGCGGGCAAGCCCGTGCCGGTGGGGGATTTCTTCAAGGACCCGGAGTTCACGTCCGTGTCGCTTTCGCCCACGGGCCAGTACATCACCGTCTCGGTGCCGCAGGGCGATCGTACGGTGCTGGCGGCCTTCGAGGTCGACGGCATGAAGCTGGTGGGTAAGTGGGATTTCGGCGCGAAGAAGCACATCGAGCGCGTGAGCTGGGTCAACGACCGCCGCTTCCTGATGTACGTGAGCGAGAAGCTCGGCCGCTTCGACTTCCGGGTCGGCACGCCGGATGTGTATGCCTCCGACGTCGACGGCAAGAACCGCGCCGACATGCCCAACCTCGGTACCTACCAGATCGTCGACAAGACCTGGGACGACCCGCGGACCATCCTGGTGCAGCGCTCGGTCGATTCGGCCTACCTTTTTCGCTACGACGTCTACGACGGCCGCGTGGTGACGGTCGCCACCGCGCCGATCCGCTTCGGCAGCTTCCTGCTCGACCACGAGGGCAAGGTGCGCTACGCCGTGGGCCAGCAGGAAGACCTCAAGTCGGTCACCCTGCGCCGCGAGGGGGAGCGCTGGGTGACGATTCACAGCGCTGACATGGGTGGTGCGGTGCGCACGCCGCTGTCGTTCGACGGCGAGAACAAGCGCGTTTTCTTCGAAGTGAGCGACGAGGGCGAGCCGGCCCGCGTGGTGCTGGTTGACCCCGAGTCGCGCGAGGAAACCCCGGTGGCGGGCAACCCCAACGTCGACCCGGCCGCCTACCTGTTCAGCAGCGACGAGCGCGAGCTGCTGGCGGTGGCGCACCTCGACGGCATCCCGGGTTATACCTTCGTCAACAAGACCCATCCTGAGTCGCTCACCTACGCCGGCCTGATCAACGCCTTCCCGCGGCACGTCGTGGGCTTCGGCGGCATCAGCCGCGACGGCCGCTACATCCTGTTCCGCAGCTACAGCGACGTCGACCCGGGCGCCTACTACCTTTTCGATCGCAAGACCGGCCAGGCCAAGTTCCTGCTGGCGACGATGGACTGGATCAAGCCCGAGCAGATGGCCGAGATGATCCCGGTCAGCTTCCCGGCGCGCGACGGCACCAAGCTGCACGGCTACCTGACGCTGCCGGCCAAGGGCAGCGGCCCGGCGCCGCTGGTCCTCAACCCGCACGGCGGTCCGCACGGTCCGCGCGATCGCTGGGGCTTCAACCCCGAGGTGCAGTTCCTGGCCAGCCGCGGTTACGCCGTGCTGCAGGTGAACTTCCGTGGCTCGGGCGGTTACGGAACGGCGTTCGAGCGCAAGGGTTACCGCAACTGGGGCACGACGATGATCGACGACATGACCGATGCCGTCGATTGGGCGATCCGCCAGGGCCATGCCGACAAGGACCGCATCTGCACCTACGGCGCCTCCTACGGCGGCTATGCGGCGCTGCAGACGGTGGTTCGCGAGCCCGAAAAGTACAAGTGCACCATCGGTTACGTGGGCGTTTACAGCCTGCCGCTGATGTTCAAGGACGGCGACATCCCGCAGTCCGAGTCCGGCCGCAACTACCTCGCGCGCGTGCTGCCCGAGAGCCTGGCCGAGCAGCAGAAGCAGTCGCCCGCCGAAAACGTCGACCGCATTCGCATCCCGGTGATGCTGGTGCACGGCGCCAAGGATGAGCGCGTACCGATGTCGCAGTACCGCCTGCTCAAGAAGAACCTCACCGACGCCGGCCGCCCGCCGGAAGTGGACATCGTCGAGGACAAGGAAGGCCACGGCTTCTACGACTTCGACAACCAGGTCGATCTGTACACGGCCATGGAGAAGTTCCTCGACAAACACATCGGCGAAGGCGCCAAGCCGGCGTCGGCCAACTGAACCCCAAGGAGCGCGACATGACCCTGCGGCTGAAGTCCCTGCTGCTCGCCGCCCTGCTGGTGCTCGCGCCCGTCGCGTCCGCCGACGAGGCCCGCATCGACCGCCTGACCGACCTGCTCGTGCAGGCCATTCCCATGGGCAGCATCTTCGAAACCCTGGCGGACGAAGACCCGAACTGGCCGATGCAGGAGAAGCCCGGTGCGGTGACCAAGTCCCAGCTCGGCTGCCTGCGTGGCCAGCTCAGCGCCTCGGGCTACCGCCGCACCAAGCGCGCCGAGGTGGCCGAATACGCCAGCAAGAACGCCGGCCTGCTCGACCAGGACATCCGCGTGCTCAGCGAGGGCGGTGCCTTCCTGATGGGCAAGCTGATGCTGGCCGGCGTGGAGCAGGAGCGCACCGGCGTCGCCGTCAGCGAGGCCGAAGTGATGGGCCAGGCCACCCCCGAGCAGCTGATGTCCTTCATGAGCTTCATGACCGCCCCGGACTACGCGCCGCTGCGCCGGCTGGCCGGCATCGGCAACGCCTTCGACGCCAGCGCCACGGCCGAGGAGAACGAGGCCAGCGGCGAGGCGGCCGGCAGCGACATGGCCACCCGCGTGATGCTGGCCGCGATGTCGGCCTGCGACGTGCCCACGTCGGTGCTGTTCGACTAAGACCCGCCCCAGGCCGCCGGCCGGCGGCCCGCAACGAGAAAGACCATGCCCAAGCGCAGCGACATCCAGACCATCCTCATCATCGGCGCCGGCCCGATCGTCATCGGCCAGGCCTGCGAGTTCGATTATTCGGGGGCCCAGGCCTGCAAGGCGCTGCGCGACGAGGGCTACCGCGTGGTGCTGGTCAACTCGAACCCGGCGACGATCATGACCGACCCGGAGATGGCCGACGCCGTCTACATCGAGCCGATCAACGCCGCCACGGTCGAGCGCATCATCGCCAAGGAGAAGCCCGACGCGCTGCTGCCGACCATGGGTGGCCAGACCGCGCTCAACTGCGCGCTCGACCTGGCCGACGCCGGCGTGCTGGAGAAGTACGGCGTCGAGCTGATCGGCGCCTCGCGCGAGGCCATCCGCATGGCCGAGGACCGCGAGCTGTTCCGCGTGGCGATGCAGGAGATCGGCCTGGAGTGCCCGAAGGCCGAGGTGGCGCGCAGCTTCGAGCAGGCCATCGAGATCCAGGCCAAGGTCGGCTACCCGACCATCATCCGCCCCAGCTTCACGCTCGGCGGCAGCGGTGGTGGCATCGCCTACAACCGCGAGGAGTTCGAGGAGATCGTCAAGCGCGGCCTCGACCTCTCGCCGGTGGGCGAGGTGCTGGTCGAGGAGTCGGTGCTGGGCTGGAAGGAGTTCGAGATGGAGGTGGTCCGCGACAAGGCGGACAACTGCATCATCGTCTGCTCCATCGAGAACCTCGACCCGATGGGCGTGCACACCGGCGACAGCATCACCGTCGCCCCGGCCCAGACGCTCACCGACAAGGAATACCAGCGCCTGCGTGACGCCTCCATCGCGGTGCTGCGCAAGATCGGCGTGGACACGGGCGGCTCGAACGTGCAGTTCGGCATCAATGCCGAGAACGGCCGCGTGGTGGTGATCGAGATGAACCCGCGCGTGTCGCGCTCCTCGGCCCTGGCCTCGAAGGCCACCGGCTTCCCGATCGCCAAGGTCGCCGCCAAGCTGGCCGTGGGCTACACGCTCGACGAGCTGCGCAATGAAATCACCGGCGGCGCCACCCCGGCCTCGTTCGAACCGGCGATCGACTACGTCGTCACCAAGATCCCGCGCTTCGCCTTCGAGAAGTTCCCGGCCGCCGATGCCCGCCTGACCACCCAGATGAAGTCGGTGGGCGAGGTGATGGCCTTCGGCCGCTGCTTCAGCGAGTCGATGCAGAAAGCCCTGCGCGGCCTGGAGACCGGCAAGGTCGGCTTCGACCCGACCGGCGACGCCGCGCGCGGCGAGGAAGGCCTGCTCAAGATCCGCCGCGAGCTCAAGGAGCCGGGCCCGGAGCGCCTGTTCCAGGTGGCCGAGGCCTTCCGCGCCGGCCTGAGCGTGGAGGATGTGTACGGCCTGAGCTTCATCGACCCGTGGTTCCTCGACCAGATCGAGGACATCGTCAAGGCCGAGCAGGCCGTGGCCGCCGCCGGCCTGGCGGGCCTGGACGCCGCGCGCCTGCGCGAGCTCAAGCGCCTGGGCTTCGCCGACGCGCGCCTGGCCCAGCTGGCCGGCACCGACGAGACCGCCGTGCGCACCCTGCGCCGCGCCTTCGGCGTGCGCCCGGTGTACAAGCGCGTGGACAGCTGCGCCGCGGAATTCGCCACCCAGACCGCCTACCTGTACTCGACCTACGAGGACGAGTGCGAGGCCCTGCCGTCGAGCCGCCGCAAGATCATGGTGCTCGGCGGCGGCCCCAACCGCATCGGCCAGGGCATCGAGTTCGACTACTGCTGCGTGCACGCCGCGCTCGCCCTGCGCGAGGACGGCTACGAGACCATCATGGTCAACTGCAACCCGGAAACGGTCTCGACCGACTACGACACCTCCGACCGACTGTACTTCGAGCCGCTGACGCTCGAGGACGTGCTCGAGATCGTCGAGGTGGAGAAGCCCGAGGGCGTCATCGTGCAGTACGGCGGCCAGACCCCGCTCAAGCTCTCGCGCGCGCTGGAGGCCAACGGCGTGCCGATCATCGGCACCAGCCCCGACAGCATCGACCTGGCCGAGGACCGCGAGCGCTTCCAGAAGCTGGTCGAGCAGCTGGGCATGCTGCAGCCGCCCAACCGCACGGCCCGCAACGCCGAGCAGGCCATCGCCCTGGCCAACGAGATCGGCTACCCGCTGGTGGTGCGCCCGAGCTACGTGCTCGGCGGCCGCGCGATGGAAATCGTCTACTCGGATGCCGACCTGGCGCGCTACATCCGCGAGGCCGTGCAGGTCTCGAACGACTCGCCGGTGCTGCTCGACCGCTTCCTCGACAACGCCGTCGAGGTGGACGTGGACATCATCGCCGACGCCTCTGGCAACGTGCTGGTGGGCGGCATCATGGAGCACATCGAGGAAGCCGGCGTGCACTCGGGCGACTCCTCGTGCTCGCTGCCGCCGTACTCGCTGTCGGCCGCGGTGCAGGACCAGCTGCGCGTGCAGGTGGCCGAGCTGGCCCGCGCGCTCAAGGTCGTGGGCCTGATGAACACGCAGTTCGCCATCGCCTTCGACGCCGAGGGCCGCGAGACGGTCTACCTGCTCGAGGTCAACCCGCGCGCCTCGCGCACCGTGCCCTTCGTGTCCAAGGCCATCGGCGTGCCGCTGGCCAAGATCGCCGCGCGCTGCATGGCCGGCAAGTCGCTGGCCGAGCAGGGCGCCACGAAGGAGATCGTGCCGGGTTACTACTCGGTGAAGGAAGCCATCTTCCCCTTCGCCAAGTTCCAGAACGTCGACCCGATCCTGGGCCCGGAGATGCGCTCGACCGGCGAGGTGATGGGCGTGGGCCGCACCTTCGCCGAGGCCTTCGGCCGCGCCGAGGAAGCCGCCAACATCAAGGCGCCGATGCCCGGCAAGGCCTTCGTCTCGGTGCGCGACCCGGACAAGAAGCGCCTGCTGCCGGTGGCGCAGGACCTGATCGAGCGTGGCTACACCCTGGTGGCCACGGAGGGCACCGCGAAGTTCCTGCAGGGCCAGGGCATCGCCTGCGAGCGCGTGAACAAGGTCATCGAGGGCCGCCCGCACATCGTCGACCTGATCAAGAACGGCGAGATCTGCTATATCGTCAACACCACCGAGGGCAAGCAGGCGATCGCCGACTCGTTCTCGATCCGGCGCGAGGCGCTGCAGCACCGCGTCACTTACTCCACCACGATCCCGGGCGCGCGCGCCCTGATCCGCGGCACCGACACGCGTGGCAACGCCCGCGTGTGGTCGCTGCAGGAGCTGCACAAGGAGCTTCACGGATGAGAGCCCCCCTGACCACCACCGGCGCCGCGCGCCTGCGCGAGGAGCTCGAGCACCTCAAGTCGGTCAAGCGGCCGGCGGTGATCAATGCCATCGCCGAGGCCCGCGCCCACGGCGACCTGAAGGAAAACGCCGAGTACCACGCCGCGCGCGAGCAGCAGGGCTTCATCGAGGGCCGCATCCAGGAACTCGAGTACACGCTCTCGCACGCCCAGCTGATCGACGTCTCGACCCTCAATGCCGGCAGCCGCGTGGTCTTCGGCGCGACGGTCGAACTGGCCGACTGCGACACCGGCGATGAAGTCACCTACCAGATCGTTGGCGACCTCGAGGCCGACATCAAGCGCGGCCTGATCTCGGTGTCCTCGCCGCTGGCGCGCGCCCTGATCGGAAAGCACGAGGGCGACACCGTCACCATCCAGGCGCCGGCCGGGGCCCGCGACTACGACATCGTCGGCGTGCGCTACGAGGGCTGAGCCCATGGCCGCCGCGCCGACCGAGCCCGCCGTCGCGCTGCTGCTGCCCGAACGCCGGCGCTTTGCCGGCCAGCCGCTGTCGCCCGCGACGGCGCGCCTTCTGGCCCGCGCCGATGCGCTGCCGCCCGCCGAAGCCGGCGAGCGCGCCCAGCTGCTGCGCTGGTTCGAGCTGCTGCCGCGTGGCTGGCCGGTGGCCGCCATCACCCGCCAGCGCGATGCCGGCGACGCGACGCTGCACAGCTGGCTGCGCGCCGACCCGGCCTACGTGCGCCCGGACATGACCGGCGCGCGCGTGCTGGCCATCGGCGAGCTGGGCCTTTCCCGCGACGAGGCCGAAGCGCTGGTGCAGCCGCTGCGGCCGCTGTTCGGCGACGCCGGCTTCCCGGTTTCGGCGCCGCATCCGGCGCGCTGGTACCTGGCGCTGCCGGTCGAGGCGCGCCTGCCGGCCTTCGCGCCGCCCGAGGCGGTGCTGGGCGACGACCTGTTCCTGCACCTGCCCGACGGCCCCGAGGGCCGCCGCTGGCGCGCCCTGCTCAACGAGGCGCAGGTGATGCTGCACAACCACCCGGTGAACGCCGCGCGCATCGCCGCCGGCAAGCTTCCGGTCAACAGCCTGTGCTTCTGGGGCGCCGGCCGGCTGCCCGACCACGTGCGCGCGCGCCTGCGCGACGTCGGGTCGGACGAAGCCACGCTGGCCTCGCTGGCGGCCCTGGCGCAGGCGCATCCGCAGTCCGGCGAAGGCCGCCTGCTCGACTTGCGTGCGCTGCGCGACTGGGCCGCCGTCGAGGCCTTGCTGCCGAACGCGCTGGCCGAAGCCGGCGAACGCGGCGTGCTGCTCGATTTCGCCGACGGCGCCGCCTGGTGGCTGCGCCCCGGCCAGCGCTGGCGCTTCTGGCGCCGGCCGCTGGCGGCGCTGGCGTGAGCACAGCCCTGCGCATCGTCCGTCGCGAGGTTCCCGCGCACGGCCCCTGGCCCGAGGCCGTGCCGCCGGTGCTGCAGCGGGTGTACGCGGCCCGCGGCATCACCGAACCTGCGCAGGCCGAACTCAAGCTGGCCCGCCTGCTGCCGCCCGAATCGCTCGGGCGGGTGGGGCAGGCCGCGGCGCTGCTGGCCGAGGCCATCGCGCGCGATGCGCACATCGTGGTAGTGGGCGATTTCGACTGCGACGGCGCCACCGGCACCGCCGTGGCGGTGCGCGGCCTGCGCCTGCTGGGCGCGCGGCGGGTCAGCTACCAGGTGCCGCACCGCGTGACCCACGGCTACGGCCTGACCCCGGGCCTGGTGGACGACCTCGTCGCGCTCGCCCCCGACCTCGTGCTCACCGTCGACAGCGGCATCGCCTGCCACGCCGGCGTGGCGGCGGCGCGGGCGCGCGGCTGGCAGGTGCTGGTCACCGACCACCACCTGCCGGGCGAGACCCTGCCCGAGGCCGATGTCATCGTCGATCCGAACCTCGGCGACGACGCTTTCCCCAGCAAGGCCCTGGCCGGCGTGGGCGTGGTGTTCTACCTGCTGCTGGCGCTGCGCCGGCAGCTGCGCGAGTCCGGCGCGTTCGCCGGGCCCGAGCCCGACCTGTCGGTGCTGCTGGATCTGGTCGCCGTCGGCACCGTGGCCGACCTGGTGCCGCTGGACTACAACAACCGCCTGCTGGTGGCCGCCGGCCTGCGGCGCCTGCGCCAGGGCCAGGGCCAGCCCGGCCTGCGGGCGCTGATCGAGCTCGCCAGGCGCGACGAGCCCAGCCTCACCGCCTCGGACATCGGCTTCGCCATCGGCCCGCGCCTCAACGCCGCCGGCCGGCTCGAGGACATGGCCCTGGGCATCGAGTGCCTGCTGTGCGACGACCCGCACCGCGCCCGCGAACTGGCCGCCGTGCTCGACCGCATCAATGCCGAGCGCAAGGACGTGCAGCAGCAGATGGTGGACGCCGCCGAAGCGCTGGTGCAGCGCCTGCCGCTGGGCGAGGGCGAACTGCCGTCGGTGCTGTGCCTGCACGAGCCCGACTGGCATCCGGGCGTGGTCGGGCTGGTGGCCTCGAAGCTCAAGGACCGCCTGCACCGGCCGGTGCTGGCCTTCGCCCCGGCCGAGCCGGGCAGCGCGCTGCTCAAGGGCTCGGCGCGCTCGATCCCCGGCCTGCACCTGCGCGACGCGCTGGCCCTCGTGGATGCGCGCCACCCCGGCCTGGTCGAACGCTTCGGCGGCCATGCCATGGCCGCGGGCCTGAGCCTGGATGCCGGCAAGCTGCCGGCCTTCCGCGCCGCGCTGGAAACCGTGGTGGCCGGCCTGCTGGAGCCCTCGCTGCTGCGCGCGGAACTGGCCAGCGACGGCGAGCTCGCGGCAGGCGAGATCACCCGCGACCTGGCCGACCAGCTGCGCCTGGCCGGGCCCTGGGGCCAGGGTTTCCCGGAGCCGGTGTTCGACGGCGTGTTCCGGGTGGCCAGCTGGCGCCGCGTCGGCGAGCGCCACCTCAAGCTCGAGCTCGCACCCGAAGCGGGCGGGGCGGCGGTATCGGCCATCCATTTCGGCGGCTGGACAGGCAGCGCCCCGCCGCCGCGCGTGCACGCCGCCTACCAGCTCGAACCCGACGACTGGAACGGCCGGCGCGGCGTGCAACTCCTCGTTCGCCACCTCGCCCCGGCCTGAAGGCGCTTGTGTCTGGCTTTTGCCCTAGGGTTTGGGGTGAGAGCGGGGTGCGGGACGCCGCTGTTGCGCAGTGCTCGAAAGCACGGGTAGGAG
>NZ_MEDO01000029.1 GCF_001724815.1 Arenimonas sp. SCN 70-307
CCCCACGATTCCCTCGGCGATCTGACGCCCGCCGAGGTCCGCCAGCAATACGAGGAAAGTTCTACTTTTGCCTTGTGTGCTTGACGGGGAAGCTTACGATCACACTTTTGGGTGTGTTGCTGGTGAATGCAAGCAACACGAAGCGACTGAGACTTCAGCTCGAACACGATGGCGAGCAGAAAACAAAGGATCGATTGGCAGCACTTAGGAGAGAGATTTACTTGCGCGCCCCCAGGGAAATGGCGCGGGCGATCAATTACCTGGGGCGACTCCCTTATCGCGACCTGGCTGAGATTGGCGATGACGAAGGCATTAGCGGATTCTCTGAGGTGGCGGCGCAGATTAGTGTCTTATCGGACTTGCCAACTGTGGCTGCGGTGAACAGCCTAAATATCACTCTGGCTCATCACCTGATCGATGCCATTAGGAGCTTGGATAAGCTTCAATCCCTTCGAGTCGACATTGCGCTACGGCAAGACCGATTCAATTTCGTGACCAACGAGCTGCAGAGAATGCAGGCTGATCAACAGCGAATGCAGGAAATGGGTAGTAGAGATCCGGACCGGGTCGCAGGACTCACCACTTGGATTCAGATTCGACTTGAGGAGCAGGGTGAGCTCTCATCAGAACTGTCCAATTTAAGGGCTGAGTTTCAGCAACTAGTGTACGAACATCACGTTCTGGAAGCGGAAAGATCCCCGCGAATCGCAAAGGAAGCAATTGGAGTCATGAGGGAGGTTCGCAAGGAACTCGGCCTCGCTCATGATCTCGATGGATTCGAAAGAGAAATGACCGCGAAGTCTGACGAACTCAGGATTCGAGTATTGGAGACGTTCAAGGACTGGGCTGAAGCCATGAAGCCAGATCCCACCCAAGGTCACTAACCCTTGCCAGCGCATCCAGCGGCACGCTCAATAGATTCGGAAGGCCTCAAAATCAGTGACAGGTCACCTCCCTGAGAAGACATTCCTGCACTTCTTTCATTAAGGCTGACCCTCCGAGGGCTGAGTTAGGCCTCGCCTGTTTCGAGCCAGTTGCGCTCGCTCCCGGAAAATTAGCGCGGCGATTACAAGCGGAAGTGCGCCCAGAATCAGGACAGCGATTATCCATGGCTCTTGCTGCGCTTGTTGCTCATAGAAGGAGGCCCATTTAGGGTCGGCTGCGATTTCAGGTGGCGGATTACGATAGCTGCGGTATGCGAAGAAACTAAGCCCGAGCCAGACTGTCGTGACTGCTGCTGGTAAGGCAAAGGCCCAGAACCGCGCTCTGTTGTGAGATGAGGCAAATAGGAGAGACACGAAGCCGAGCGCTACTCCGGCGAGCCCTAAAAGGATAGATGGCAAGTGCCAATGGAGAACCGAACCTGTAAGTATCAAAAGACCAGCAAGGTAGCTCATGATTCCAACGAGCCATAGGAAGACAAATCGAATGCCTTTCATGGATTCAACTCTCCTTGGGGCGGCCTGCATCACCGCGCGCTCCACATAACCGACACCCAAGATTGGCAGAGGGAAAGGCGCGCCACAAACGAAAAAACCGCCCCTTTTCTCAGGAGCGGTTTTCTGCATTTTTCTGTACTGGGCCTCTCCGGCCAACCCAATCCGACTCTAAGTCCTTGATTGTGTTGGTGGGCGGTACAGGATTTGAACCTGTGACCCCTGCCGTGTGAAAGCAGTGCTCTACCGCTGAGCTAACCGCCCGGAGAGCCGCGAATCTTACGCGGGGGCCGCGGGGCGGTCAAGGCGGGGCGGCGCTAGCGCAGCTTGCTGGCCATCATCGCCGCGGCCTCGGGCGGGGCGCCGAAGCTGTCGGGGCGGGCGCGGTCCCAGAACACCTGGAACACGGCGTGGTCGGGCACGCCCTCGAGCAGCCTGCCCTGCGGCACGAAGCGGTGCAGTGTGGCCAGCGAGCGCACCTCGGTGGACGAAACGCGGCGCACGATGTGCTCGGGCCCCAGCTGGCTCGGGTGCGTGAGCCCGGCCGCGGCCAGCAGCTCCTTCAGGGCCACCACCGTGTTGCGGTGGAAGTTGTAGACGCGCGTGGCCTTGTCGCCCGGGTCGAGCGCGGCCTGGCGGCTGCGGTCCTGGGTGGCGATGCCGGTCGGGCAGCGGTCGGTGTGGCAGCTCTGCGACTGGATGCAGCCCAGCGCGAACATGAAACCGCGCGCCGCGTTGCACCAGTCCGCGCCCAGGGCCATGGCCCGGGCGATGTCGAAGGCGGTGACGATCTTGCCGGCCGCCGCCACCTTCACCCGCGAGCGCAGGTCCAGGCCCACCAGCGTGTTGTGCACCAGCATCAGCGCCTCGCGCATGGGCGCGCCGACGTGGTCGGTGAACTCCAGCGGCGCCGCGCCCGTGCCGCCCTCGCCGCCATCGACGACGATGAAATCCGGGGTGATGCCCGTCTCGCGCATGGCCTTGGCGATGGCGAACCACTCCCACGGGTGGCCGACGGCCAGCTTGAAACCGGTGGGCTTGCCGCCCGAGAGCGTGCGCAGCTCGTCGATGAACTCCAGCAGCCCGATCGGCGTGGAGAAGGCGTTGTGTGCCGCCGGCGAATGGCATTCCACGCCCGCCGGCACGCCGCGCGCTTCGGCGATCTCGGCGCTGACCTTGGCGGCCGGCAGGATGCCGCCCTGCCCCGGCTTGGCGCCCTGGCTGAGCTTGAGTTCGACCATCTTCACCTGCGGGTCGAGCGCGTTGCGCTTGAAGGCTTCGCGGTCGAAGCGGCCCTCGCCGTCGCGGCAGCCGAAATAGCCCGAGCCAATCTCCCAGACCAGGTCGCCGCCGTGCTCGCGGTGGTAGCGCGAGATCGAGCCCTCGCCGGTGTCGTGGTAGAAGCCGCCGCGCTTGGCGCCGGCGTTGAGCGCGCGGATGGCATTGGCCGAGAGCGAGCCGAAACTCATGGCCGAGATGTTGAACACGCTGGCCGCGTAGGGCTGGGCGCGGCCCTCGCCCACCGCGATGCGGAAATCGTGCGAGTCGATCCTGGCCGGCTGCAGCGAGTGGTTGATCCACTCGTAGTCGTCGCCGTACACGTCGCGCTGGGTGCCGAAGGGCCGCTTGTCGAGCACGTCCTTGGCGCGCTGGTAGACGATGGCGCGCTGCTGGCGCGAGAACGGCGTTTCGAGCGTGTCGGGCTCGATGAAGTACTGGCGGATTTCCGGGCCGATCGACTCGAGGCCGTAGCGGAAGTGCGAACTCAGCGGATAGTTGCGGCGCAGCGCCTGCTTGCGCTGCAGCAGGTCCACCAGGCCCACCAGGGACAGGGCGCCGAACACCACCAGCCCCCACCACGCCAGCGGCGTGAGGGCCGCGGCCACGGCGGAAAGCACGGTGAGCAGCAGGACGAGAACAAAAGGCCAGTAGCGCGAGGGCAGCATGCCGGTCTCCTCAGCTGGTGCCCGGGGCGGGAGTCGAACCCGCATGGCCTTGCGGCCGGAGGATTTTAAGTCCCATGCGTCTACCAGTTTCGCCACCCGGGCTCCGGGCCATGGTGCCGCAAAGCGCGGGGCCGAGGCCAGAACGAAAAAGCCCCGCCATCGGGCGGGGCTTTCGAACTGGAGGCCGAGGTCGGAATTGAACCGGCGTACGCGGATTTGCAGTCCGCTGCATAACCACTCTGCCACCCGGCCGGATAGCTTTCAGGGTCCAGCTTAGCGCGGAGACCCCGGAAAAAACAAAACCCCGGCGAACGGGGTTTTGTCTGGAACTGGAGCGGGAAACGAGACTCGAACTCGCGACCCCGACCTTGGCAAGGTCGTGCTCTACCAACTGAGCTATTCCCGCAAGAGACGCGTATTTTGGGGATCGGCCCTCGGCCTGTCAATACCCTTTCGCCATCAACCCTTCTTGCGCATCGTCGGCCAGGCCGCGCGCAGGTAGTCCCAGCCCGACCACAGGGTCAGGGCCGCGGCCACGGCCAGCAGCCATTCGCCGAGCTTGAACACCGGCAGGCCCAGCAGGTCTTCCTCGAACAGCAGGCAGCTGATGGCCACCATCTGCACGATGGTCTTGATCTTGCCCAGCGCCGCCACCTTGACCAGGCCGTGCGCGCCCATCTGCGCCATCCACTCGCGCAATGCCGAAATCGTGATCTCGCGGCCGATGATCACCGCCGCCAGCATCGCCATCAGCGGCGTGTCGTGGCGTTCGACCACCAGCAGCAGCGCGAAAGCCACGGTGAGCTTGTCGGCCACCGGGTCGAGGAAGGCGCCGAAGGCCGAATACATGCCGTAGCGCCGCGCGATCCAGCCGTCGGCCCAGTCGGTGACCGCCCCGAGGATGAAGACGCCCGCGGCCGCGACGTTGGTCCAGCCGTAAGGCAGGTAGAACACCGCCACCATCACCGGGATCAGCAGGATCCGGAACAGCGTCAGCAGGGTCGGGATGGTCAGGGTCATCAGGCGTCCGGGGGCTCGCTACCCGTCGATTGTGGCTCAAGTCCGTGCAGGGCGTCATAGATGCGACGCGCCAGCGCCGCACTGACGCCCTCGACCCGGGCGATTTCCTCGGCGCCCGCGTCCCTGAGCCCGGCCAGCCCGCCGAAGTGCTTGAGCAGGGCCGCGCGCCGGCGTGGCCCGATGCCGGCGATGTCCTCGAGCCGGCTGGTTTCGCGCGCCTTCTGGCGCTTGCCGCGGTGGCCGGTGATGGCGAAGCGGTGCGCCTCGTCGCGCACCTGCTGCACCAGCTGCAGTCCCGGCGAGGCGGCGCCCGGGCGCAGCTCGCGGCCATCGGGCAGCACCAGGGCCTCGTGGCCGGCGCGACGCGCCTCGCCCTTGGCCACGCCGACCATCGCCACGCCGGTGACGCCGAGCTCGCCCAGCACCTCGCGCGCCTGGGCCAGCTGGCCGGTGCCGCCGTCGATCAGCAGCAGGTCGGGCAGCACGCCCTCCTCCACCCCGCGCCGGAAGCGGCGCTCGAGCGCCTGCCGCATCGCGGCGTAATCGTCGCCGGGCGTGATGCCGGTGATGTTGTAGCGGCGGTACTGGCCGCGCACCGGGCCCTGCGCGTCGAACACCACGCACGAGGCCACCGTGGCCTCGCCCATGGCGTGGCTGATGTCGAAGCATTCGATGCGCGCGGGCGCCGCCTCCAGGCCCAGCAGCTCGCGCAGCGACTCCAGCCGGGCCCGCTGGCTGGCGCTGGAGCTCATTTCCGTGGCGAGCGCCAGCGCCGCATTGCTGCGCGCGAGCTCGAGGTAGCGGGCGCGCTCGCCGCGCACCGCGCTCTTGATCTCGACCTTGCGGCCGGCCTGGGCGCTGAACACCTCGGCCAGCAGCTCCTGGTCGGCGATGGCGTGGCTGAGCACGATTTCCCGCGGCGGCCGCTGCTCGAGGTAGTGCTGGGCCACGAAGGCGCCCAGCACCTCCTCGGGCGTCTCGGCGCCATTGGCCTTGGGGAAGTAGCTGCGCGTGCCCTGGTTCATGCCGTTGCGGAAGGCCAGCAGCAGCACGCAGGCCGTGCCCTGGTCCATCACGCAGGCCAGCACGTCCATCTCCACCTGCTCGCCCTCGACGTACTGGCGGGCCTGCACGCGGCGGATGGCGGCGATCTGGTCGCGCAGCTGGGCCGCCTGCTCGAACTCGAGCCGCGCGCTGGCGGCCTCCATCGCCTTGCCCAGTTCGTCCACCAGCTCGCTGCTGCGGCCCTCGAGGAACAGCGCCGCGCGCCGCACCGTGGCGTCGTACTCGCGGGTGGGCACCAGGCCCACGCAGGGCGCGCTGCAGCGGCCGATCTGGTGCTGCAGGCAGGGCCGGCTGCGGTTGCGGAACACGCTGTCCTCGCAGGTGCGCAGCTTGAACAGCTTCGACATCAGGTCAAGGGTCTCGCGCACCGCACCCGAGCTCGGGTACGGGCCAAAGTAGCGCCCGGCCACCGCCCGCGGGCCGCGGTGCCAGGCCAGGCGCGGCCAGGTTTCCTCGGTCAGCAGGATGTGCGGATAGCTCTTGTCGTCGCGCAGCAGCACGTTGTAGCGCGGCCGCAGCGACTTGATCAGCTGGTTCTCGAGGATCAGCGCCTCGCTCTCGGTGCGCGTCACCGTCACCTCGATGCCGGCGATCTGCGCCACCATCAGGGCGATGCGCCGCGAGGGCTGCTCCTTGAGGAAATAGCTGGCCACGCGCTTGCGCAGCGAGGCGGCCTTGCCCACGTAGAGCACGCTGCCGTCGGCCGCGAGCATGCGGTAGACGCCCGGCGCCGGCGTCAGCTGGCGCACGAAGGCCTTGCCGTCGAACGGCGGCGCGCCCTTGTCGCTTTCTTTCATTCGCCGATGGGCAGGCGGCTGAGCTTGCCGTTGCCGAGGTCGTAGCGCAGCACTTCGTGGGCGCCGGCGTTGGCGATGAACAGCGCGCCGGGGCTGGCGGCCAGGGCGGCGGGCTGCTCCAGCGCCTGCGGCAGCGGGTGGGTGCTGACGTCGCCGCCACCCAGGCGCAGGCGGCGCAGGCTGCCGTTGTACGCGTCGGCGATCCAGAGCACCGGGCTGGTCGGGTCGAGGGCGATCGCCAGCGGATACTGCAGGCGCGCCTCGCGGCGCTGGCCATCGTGTTCGCCGAATTCGTACAGGCCCTGCCCCACCAGGGTTTGCACCTGGCCCTGGGCGAGCTGGATGGAACGCACGGCCGAACTGGCGGCGTCGGCCACGTAGAGCGTCTGCTGCACCAGGGCCAGCGACGCCGGCTGGGCGAACATGGCGCTGCGCGCCGGCCCGTCGGCGATGCCCAGCTCGCCCGAGCCGGCGCAGAGCTTCAGGCGCGCCTGGCCCAGTTCGTACTCCCAGACCTGGTTGCTGCCGGCCATGGCGATGTAGATGCGGTCGAGCGTGCCGGCCAGGCCCCAGGGCTGGTTGAGCGGCATTTCGCTGGCCTTGCCGCTGCCCTCGCGCGGACTGCCGGCGCGGCCGTTGCCCAGCAGGGTCTCGACCACGCCGTCGAGCAGGCGGATGCGTCGCAGCGCGTGGTTGCCGGTGTCGGCCACGTACAGCGCTTCGCGCACCAGGCACAGCCCGCGCGGCGAGCGGAAGGCGGCGTCCTCCGGCGGGCCGTCCACCAGGTCGCCGTGGCCGGTGCCGAATTCGCGCAGCACCCGGCCCGAGTGCGTGCACTCGAGAATGCGGTGGTGGGCGGTGTCGGCCACGTACAGGTGGTTTTCGCCCACCGCCAGGCCGGACGGGAAGGCCAGCGGCAGGCGCGGCTCGGGGCCGAGGCGGCGCGAGGGACCCGCGGCCTGCACGGCGCCACCGACTTCTTCGATCAGGGCCTGGATGGCGGCCTCGAGCCGCGGCGCCTGGTCGTCGCCGCTGAAGACCTCGCGCAGGCGGCCGCGCGTGTCCACCAGCGCCACCGAGGGCCAGGCGTTGATGGCGTAGTGCTGCCAGGTGGTCCAGCCCGGGTCGTTGGCCACCGGGAACGGCAGGCCGAGGCGATTGGCGACCTTGAGCACCAGGCGGCCGTCGAGCTCGGCGTCGAAGCGCGGCTGGTGGATGCCCAGCAGCGACAGCCCGACCGGATAGCGCGCCTGCAGGCGCTGCAGTTCCTCGAGCAGCGTGTGGCAATAGGCCGAGGCCGCGTTCCAGAACACCACCGCCAGCACGCGGCCGCGATGGGCCTCGATGCGCTGCGGGTCGGCGTTGAGCCAGTGCAGGCCAGGCTGCAGTTCCGGGGCGGCGGCGAGGGCGCTGTTCATTCGTTGTGTCCGCGGGGGGTCCGGGGATTATGCCCCTGATGCCAAACGCTGCAGCAGCCCGTCGGCGGCCTCGCGCGCCAGGGCGCAGGTGCGGTCGAAGTCGCGCGTGCTGCCGTTGTAGGGGTCGGGCAGCTCGCCATTGCGCTTCACCCCGCACCAGTCCAGCGCCAGCGCGATGCGTCCACGCGCCGCGCTCGGCGCCAGCAGCCGCAGCTCGGCCAGGTTGGCGCGGTCGGCGCACAGCACGAGGTCGAAGCGCTGGAAGTCGGCGAACTGCACCTGGCGGGCGCGCTGGCCGCTGATGTCGATGCCGGCGCGCTGGCCGGCGGCGATGGCCCGCGGGTCCGGCGGCTGGCCGGCGTGCCAGCCCCCGGTGCCGGCGGAGTCGACCGTGTAGGGCACCGCGGAGTCACTGCGGCGATGCGCCGCCCAGCCCTCGAGCAGCGGCGAGCGGCAAATGTTTCCCATGCAAACAAACAATATATTCAATTACTTACAAAACCTTATTGAAGTCAATTCTCTTCCATGGCGCGGGCGTTCGCCCGGGCCAGGTCGGCTTCCGTGTCCACGCCGGGTGGGAAGGGTACCGGCGTCAGTCCCACCGCGATGCGATGGCCGGCCTCGAGTACGCGCAGCTGCTCGAGCGCCTCGAGGTTTTCCAGCCTGCCCGGTGGCAGCCGCGTGAACTGGCGCAGGAAGCCGGCGCGGTAAGCATAGATGCCGATGTGCCGCAGCGCCTGTCCGGCCACGGCGCCGGTGCGGTCGCGGGCGAAGCGGTCGCGCTGCCAGGGGATCGGGGCGCGGCTGAAATAAAGCGCCAGCCCGGCCTGGTCGCTCACCAGCTTGACCACGTTCGGGTCGAACAAGGCCTCGGCATCGTCGATCGGCGTGGCCAGCGTCGACATCGGCGCCCGGCCGTCGGCCAGCAGCGCCGCCACGGCGCGGATGCCCTCGGGCGGCGCGAAGGGTTCGTCGCCCTGCAGGTTCACCACGATGGCGTCGTCGGCCCAGCCCAGCTGGTCGGCGCATTCGGCCAGGCGGTCGGTGCCCGAGGCGTGGTCGGCGCGGGTCAGGCAGACGCGCAATGGCTGGCCGGCCAGCGCCGCGGCGATGCGCTCGTCGTCGGTGGCCACCACCACGTCGCGGGCGCCGGCGGCCAGGGCGCGCCGCGCCACGTGCACCACCATGGGCTCGCCGGCGATCAGGCGCAGCGGCTTGCCCGGCAGGCGCGAGGCGCCGTAGCGGGCGGGAATGGCGACGATGAAGTCGGGCGCGGTCATGGCGTGGGTTTCCGTGGGCGAAGGCGGTCGGCGACGGCATCGAAGAAGGCCGCGGGCAGTTCGGCCCGCACCGGCACTTCCCAGGCGTCGGGCAGTCCCAGGCCGGTGCATTTGACCGCGTCCTTGCTGGTCATCAGCAGCGGCAGCGGCGGCGAGAATGCCAGCTCGGCACGCCGGAAGGCGTGGTGGTCGGGGAACGCATGCCCGTGCACCTGCAGGCCCGCCGCGCCCAGCGTCGCGAAAAAACGCGCCGGGTTGCCGATGCCGGCGACGGCGTGCACCGGCCCGGGCGCGAAGGCGCCCAGCGGCCTGGGCGCGCCGCCGGCCAGCGGCCGCGCATCGCCGGGCACCAGTTGCATGGCCCACTCCCCCGCCCCGGCCTGGCCGCCGTTGACGACGCGGAAGTCCACGGCGCGGCCGGCGGGCTCGCGCAGCGGTCCAGCCGGAATCAGGCGGCCGTTGCCGTGGCGGCGTTCGCCGTCGAGCACCTCGATCTCCAGGTCGCGGTGCAGCGGCCGGTGCTGCAGGCCGTCGTCGGCGATCACCAGGTCGCAGCCCGCGGCCACCAGGGCCGCGGCGGCGGCGGCGCGGTCGCGCGCCACGCGCACGCGCAGGCCGGTCTGGCGGGCGATCAGCAGCGGTTCGTCGCCACAGACTTCGGGCGGCGTGTCGCGACGCACGTCGAGGTCGTCGCTGCCCCGGCGGCCGTGGCCGCGGCTGACGATGCCCGGGGTGAAGCCGCGGTGCGCCAGTTCCGTGGCCAGCGCGATCACCAGCGGGGTCTTGCCGGCGCCGCCGGCGACGAGGTTGCCCACCACCAGTACCGGCGCGCCCGCGCGGCGCGGCTTGCGCAGGCCCAGCCACCACGGCAGCGCGTGCAGCCGGCGCAGGCCGCGGTAAACAAGCTCGAGCAGGCGCAGCCCGGGCCCCGGCGCCACGCCGCCGTACCAGCGCCGCAGCAGCCAGGCTTCCAGCGCCGCCTTCACCCGGCCTCCGTCTCGCGGAACTGCATGCGGTGCAGGTGGGCGTAGAGGCCGCCGCGGGCCAGCAGCTGGGCATGCGTGCCCTGCTCCACCAGGCGGCCGGCGTCGAGCACCAGCACCTGGTCGGCGTGTTCCACCGTGGAGAGGCGGTGGGCGATCACCAGCGTGGTGCGGTCGGGGATCAGGCGCTGCAGCGCGTCCTGGACGAGGCGCTCGGACTCGGTGTCCAGCGCCGCCGTCGCCTCGTCGAGGATGAGGATGGGCGCGTCCTTGAGGATGGCGCGGGCGATGGCCAGGCGCTGGCGCTGCCCGCCCGAGAGCAGGCCGCCGTTTTCGCCGATGCGCGCCTGCAGGCCGCCGGGCAGCCGCTCGATGAACTCGAGCGCGTTGGCCGCCGCGGCCGCGGCGCGCACCCGCTCCGGGTCGCTGCCGGCCTGGGCGCCGTAGGCGATGTTGGCCTCGATGCTGTCGTCGAACAGCATCACCCGCTGCCCGACCATGGCCACCTGCTGGCGCAGGTGCGCCAGCCGGTAATCCTCGACCGGGTGGCCGTCGAGCAGCACCTGGCCGGCGCTGGCCTCGTAGAAGCGCGGCAGCAGGCGGATGAGCGTGGACTTGCCGCTGCCCGAGCGGCCGACGATGGCGGTGACGGTGCCGGGCGCGGCGCTGAAGCTGACGCCCTCGAGCGCCGGGCGCGACTGGCCGGGATAGGTGACCGTGACGTCGCGGAACTCGATGTCGCCGCGGGCGCGCACCAGGGGCCGGGTGCCGTTGTCGGGCTCGTCGGGTTCGTCGAGGATGGCGAACAGCCGGTCGGCCGCGGCCACGCCGCGCTGGACCAGGCTTTGCACGTTGGTGATGCGCTTGAGCGAAGGCAGCATCGCCATCATCGCCGTCAGCAGGGCCACGAAGCTGCCGGCGGTCATGCGGCCGCGCGCGGCCTCGTGCCCGGCCACCAGCAGGATCACCGCCAGGCCGGTGGCGGCCAGCACCTGCACCACCGACGAGGCCATCGCGCGGGTGGCCTCCACCTTCACGCCCAGGCCCAGGTTGAGGTCCACCAGCGAGCGGTAGCGCGCCAGCTCGGAGTCCTGCGCGCCGTAGATCTTCACTTCCTGCTGGGCCGACAGCGCCTGCTCGGCGACCTGGGCCATGTTGGCCACGCCGTCCTGGATGCCGCGGTTGATGCGGCGGTAGCGCCGCCCCACCACCGAGGAGATGCCGGCGATCAGCGGCGCCAGCACCAGCATCACCAGGGTGACGCGCGGGCTGTACCAGAGCATCACGCCCAGCAGCGCGACGATGGTGAGCGAGTCGGTGAGGATGACCTTGAGTGCGTCCGAACTGGCCTGCGTCACCTGCTCGCTGTCGTAGTTCAGGCGCGAGACCATGGCCGCCACCGGCTCGCGGTCGAAACGCTGGCTGGGCAGGCGCAGGTACTTGGCCAGGATGTCGCGGCGCAGGTCGCGCACCACGCTGCGGCCGGTGCGGGCCATGCCGTAGTCGGTGGCGTAGGTGGCGATGCCGCGCAGCACGAACAGGCCGACGATCACCAGCGGGATGGTCCAGCGCACGTCGGCGTTCTGGGCGACGAAGGTCTCGTCGACCATCGGCTTCATCATCCAGGTGAAGGCGGCCGCGGCGACGGCCTCGAACACCATGCCCAGGCCCGCGGCGGTGAGCAGCAGCCAGTAGCGGCGGGCGCGCCCGAGCAGCCGCCGGTAGACGGTCCAGGCCGGGGTTTCCACGCTCAAGGACGGGCCTCGGGCGTGGTGGCCAGGTGGATGCGGGTGAAGCCGAGCTGGCCCAGGGTGTCCATCACGGTCACCAGGTTCTGGGTGCGCGAGCGGGCGTCGGCACGCACCACCACCTGGCGCTGGCGGTCGGCGCCGGCCTCGCGGGTGATGGCGGCGCGCAGCGAAGCGGCGTCGGTCTTGAGCACCTCGCTGTTGCCGATGAAGACGCGCCCGTCGGCGTCGATGAGCACCGTCAGCGGCTGCTCGACCCGGGCCTCGGTACGGCTGTCGGTGGTGGGCAGCACGATCTTGAGCGCCGAACGGTGGTCGAAGGAGGTGGTGACGACCAGGAAGATGATCAGGCAGAACACCACGTCGATCAGCGAGACGAGGCTGACCTCCGGTTCGTCCGGCACCCGGCCCGAGCTCAGCCTCACGAAGCGCTCCGCTTGGTCGCGCGCGGCGGCTTGCCGGGCGTGGGCGACGGGGCCTCGTCGAGGGCGTCGAGCAGGGCGATGGCCTGCTTTTCCATGTCCACGATGTACTCGGTGACGCGGCCGCGCAGGTAGCGGTGGAAGATGACCGCCGGGATGGCCACGCACAGGCCGGCCGCAGTGGAGATCAGGGCCTGGCCGATGCCGCCGGCCAGCCGGTTGGCGTCGCCCACGCCGACGGTGAGGATGTCGAGGAACATCTCGATCATGCCGAAGACGGTGCCCAGCAGGCCCAGCAGCGGCGCCACCGCCGCGATGGTGCCCAGCGTGGTCAGGAAGCGCTCGAGCCGGTGGGCCACGTGCCGTCCGACGTCCTCGATGCGCTCCTTGATGATCTCGCGCGGGCGCTGGCGCACGTCCAGGCCGGCGGCCAGCAGTTCGCCCAGCGGCGAGTTCTGCCGGAGGATGTCGATGTGCTTGGGGTCGAGCTCGCGGCCGCGGGCCCAGTCACGGACCTCCTCGCCCAGGCCCGGCGGCAGCACTTCCTTGCGCCGCAGGCTCCAGAAACGCTCGAGGATGATGGCCAGCGCCAGAATCGCCAGCGCCACGATCGGCGCCATCACCCAGCCGCCTGCCTTGATCAGTTCCAGCACGCCTCACCTTCGTCGTCGGGGGACCGCCGATAGCATAGCCTGTGACGTCGGCGGGGGCATGGCGCCAGTAGCGCGGCCGGTCCGGGCGCATCCGCTCGAGCACCCGCGCGTCGCCCGGGCCCAGCCTCACGCGCACCGCACCGAGGCTGGCGCTGTCGAGCAGGTCCACCTGGTAACGCGCATAGCGCCCCAGCACCACCGGCTTGGGCAGGCCGAAGCGGTTGTCGTGACCCACCGGCAGCAGGCCCAGGCGCGGCCGCACCGCGGCCAGGAAATCCAGGCTCGAGGAGGTGTCGGAGCCGTGGTGGGGCACCAGCAGCACGTCGCTGCGCAGCGCCCGCGCAGGCAGCTTCGCCAGCCTTGCCTCGACGTGGCGGCCGATGTCGCCCGGCAGCAGCGCGCTGGCGCCGTCGGCCTCGATGCGCAGCACGCAGCTGCTGTCGTTGCGCAGGTAGGGGAAATACGCCGTGGGATGCAGCCAGGTGAAACGCACGCCGTCCCAGGCCCAGCCCTGCCCTGCCTCGCACTCGCGCCAGCCCGGCGGCGCCCACCCGCGCGGCCCCCAGCGCTGCGCCGCCGGCAGCGCCGCCAGCACTGCGTCCACGCCGCCGGCATGGTCGTTGTCGCCGTGGCTGGCCACCAGGGCGTCGAGCTTGCGCACGCCCAACGCCCGCAGTGCCGGAAGCACCGCCGCTTCGCCGAAATCCATGCCGCGCGGTGGTGCCGGACCCGCGTCGTAGAGCAGCGCGTGGTGTTCGGTCAGCACCAGCAGCGACAAGCCCTGCCCCACGTCCAGCAGCCACAACTCCGCTTCGCCGCGTGCCGGTCGCGAAGCCACCGGCCACAGCAGCGGCAACAGCAGCAGGGCGGCCAGCGCCTTGCCCGGGACCGCGCGCGGCAGCAGCAGCCAGAATACGCCGGCCAGGGCCAGCACCACCGCCGGCAGCGAGGGTTCGGGCAGCCAGGCCAGCGCGGCCGGCCAGCTCGCGACCCACTCGAGCCCTTGCCAAAGCCAGTCCATCAGCAGCGCAGCCAGTCGCCAGGCCCAGGCCGCCGCTTGCGGCCATATCGGCTGCAGGCCGAGGCCCGCCAGCGACAGCGGCACCACGCCCAGGCTGATCCAGGGAATGCCGACGAGGTTCACCAGCGGCCCGGGTATCGAGGCCTGGGCGAAGAACCAGGCACCCACCGGCAGCAGGCCCAGCGAGGCCACGCCCTGCGCACCCAGGTAGGGCCGCAGCCAGCCCTGCCCCGGCCCCGAGGGCAGGCACCACAGGAGCCAGGCCACGCCGAGGTAGCTGAGCCAGAAACCGGGCGCGAGCACCGACAGCGGATCCACCAGCAGCACCCCGATGGTCGCCAGCGCCAGCGAGCGACCGGTGCCTTGCGGCCGCCGCGCCATCCGCGCCAGCGCCACGACGCCGATCATCAGCGCCGTGCGCACCGTCGGCAGTGCGAAGCCGGCCAGCGCGGTGTAGGCCACGGCCATCAGCAGCGCCGCGGCCGCCACGCCCTGCGGCCGCGGCCAGCGCCAGGCCAGCGCGGGCCACAGCCACCAGGCCAGGCGCGCCAGCAGCGCACCGAATCCCGCGACCAGACCGACGTGGAAGCCGGAGATGGCGATCAGGTGGGTCAGGCCGGTGGCGCGCAGCACCTCCCAGTCGCGATCGTCGAGGCCGCGGGTGTCGCCCAGTGCCAGGGCCTGCACGAAGCGTGCGCCTTCCCCCGGTACGGCCCCGGCGATCGCGTCGGACGCGCGGCCGCGCAGGGCATCCAGGCCCGGGGCACCGGCCAGCCTCCGCGCCGAGCCCGGCTCGGAAACGTGGCCCGTGGCTGCCAGTCGCCGCTCCAGCGCGCGGCGCTCGAAGTCGAAGCCACCGGGATTGACGACGCCGCGGGGGACGCGGAGCTTGAGTTGGAGCCGCCAGCGGCTGCCGGGCGCGAGCTCCGGTGGCGCCTCGCCGGGCTGCGCGAACCACGACAGCTGCAGGCGGCGGCCCACCAGGGCCGCGGCCTCGCCTTCGGCCGCCTCGACGCGCAGTTCGAAGCGCACGCTGTCTTCTCCCGCCACCGGCAGGCCGAGCACGCGTCCCTCCACGCCGAGCGCGCGGCCCGCCAGCTCCGGCGGCAGCTGACGAGAGAGTGCAAACGCCCCGTGTGCGCAGGCCAGCGAAAGCCCGAGCAGGAAGGCGCCCAGCGGGCGCCAGGGCGTGGCCGGCCACCACAGCGCCAGGCCCGCCGCGCCCCAGGCCATCCACCACAGGGGCGCTGGCAAGGTCGCCAGGCCGGGCACCCACAGCGTGCCGGCCAGCAGCGCGGCGGCAACCGCGAGGCCGAAGGGCTCGGGCGCCCGCCCGGGCGGCACTCAGTCCCCGGTGAGGGGTCGCAGTTGTCCCTGGGTCAGTTCCAGGGTCCGATCCAGTCGCCGCGCCAGGCGGCGATCGTGGGTCACCAGCACCAGGGCGGTGCCCAGGCTGCGGTTGAGTTCGAGCAGCAGGTCGAACACACCGGCGGCGGTCTTTTCGTCGAGGTTGCCGGTGGGTTCGTCGCCCAGCACGCAGGCCGGGCGCGTGACCAGCGCGCGGGCCACGGCGGCGCGCTGGCGCTCGCCACCCGAGAGCTCGCCGGGTTTGTGGCCCAGGCGATGGCCCAGGCCCACGCGCTCGAGCAGCTCGCGCGCCGGCGCGGCGGCGGCCGCCGGGCGCTCGCCGCGCACGAGCAGCGGCATCATCACGTTCTCGAGCGCGGTGAATTCGGGCAGGAGGTGGTGGAACTGGTAGACGAAGCCCAGCGCACGGTTGCGCAGCTCGCCGCGGGCGCGTTCGCCCAGGGCCGACAGGCGCTGGCCGGCCACTTCGACCTCGCCGTGGGTGGCGTGGTCCAGGCCACCGAGCAGGTGCAGCAGCGTGCTCTTGCCGGTGCCCGAGGCGCCGACGATGGCCACCGTCTCGCCGCGCCGAACCTCCAGCTGCAGGCCGTCGAACACCGGCGTGCGCAGCGTGCCCTCGATGTAGGTCTTGCCCAGGTCGCTGCAGCGGATGACGACGTCGTCTTGCATGGGCTTACTCATAGCGCAGCGCCGTGGCGGGATCGACGCGCGAGGCGCGCCAGGCCGGGTAAAGGGTGGCGAGCAGGCACATCACGAAGGCCACGCCTGCGACCATGGCCACGTCGGAAGGGTCGACCAGGGTGGGCACGCCGGAGATGTAGTACACGTCGGCCGGCATCAGCTCGGCCCCGGCCAGGCGCTCGATGAAGCGCACCACGTGCGAGAGGTTGGCGGCCAGCGGCACGCCGACGGCCACGCCCAGGGCGATGCCGACCACGCCGATCACCAGGCCCTGCACCACGAACACGCGCATGACCGCGCCGGGCGACATGCCCAGGGTGCGCAGCACGGCGATGTCGGACTGCTTGTCCTGCACCAGCATCACCAGCGAGGACACCAGGCCGAAGGCAGCGATGGCGATCACCAGCGAGAGCAGGATGAACATCACGGTCTTCTCCATCTGCAGCGCGCGGAAGAAGTTGGCGTTGTCGCGCATCCAGTCGCGCACGCGGTAGCCGCCACCGAGCTGGTCGGACAGGTCGCGCGCCACCGGATAGGCCTGCCAGAGGTCGTCGAGCTTGAGGCGCACGCCGGTGACGCCCTCGCCCATGCGCCCGAGGCGCTGGGCGTCCTGCAGGTGCACCAGGGCCATGCCCAGGTCGTATTCCTGCGCGCCGGCCTCGAACAGGCCGACCACCTGGAAGCGCCGCGCCCGCGGCATGGCCCCGAGCGGGGTGACCGAAGATTCGGAGATGTAGACGTTCACCGAGTCGCCGACGCCGGCGCCGAGCATCAGCGAGAGCTCGCGGCCCAGGATGATGCGGTACTCGCCGGCCACCAGGTCGTCGAGCGAGCCCTGCACCATCCGGTCGGCCAGTTCGGAGACCTTGGGCTCGTACCCGGGCAGCACGCCGCGCACGATGGCGCCGCGGCGGGCGCGGCCCTGCAGCAGCGACTCGGTCTCGGTGTAGGGCGCGGCGCCCAGCACCCGCGGGTCGGCGTTGGCGACCTCGACGGCGCGGGGCCAGTCCTGCAGCGGACCGCCAATGCCCGAGACGGTGGCGTGCGCCACCATGCCAAGGATGCGTTCGCGCAGCTCGTGCTGGAAGCCGCTCATCACCGAGATGGTGGTGATCAGCACCAGCACGCCCAGCGAAATGCCCAGGATGGAGGCGAGCGAGAGGAAGGAAATGAAGCCGTTGCGGCGCTTGGCGCGCAGGTAGCGCAGGCCGATGGCGATGGGAAGGTTGGCGAGCATGGGCCCCTAGGCTGCCATGGAAGGAAGGTGGATGACCGAACGCGGGCTGACGCAGGAAAGCAGGCGCAGCCGGCGGCGCAGCGGACGCGGCAGGGTATCGGGCCACCATGCCGCGCGCCAGTGGTGGCCCCGGGCATCGCGGCCCGACAGGCACAGCAGCGGCCCCTGTTCGCGCAGCCGCGGCCGGCGGATGTGCCGCACCCTGCCCTGCGGATCGGCCAGCCACAGGCCGTCGTGCGCCCAGGCCAGCGCCAGCGGCGGACGGCGCCACTCGCGCCAGGCCTGCGCCAGGCCCGTGAACAGCGCGCCGAGCGCAACGGGAGCGCGCCACGAGGCGTCGAGTCCGCTGGCCATCACCGAACCGGCCGCCAGCAACGCCAGCGCGCACAGCGCGGCGCAGGTCCAGCGGGAGGGGCGCCAGTCAAACCGGCAGGTCGAGGATGGTGTCGACGATCGAGGCAAGGCCGGCGTCCTCCGGGCGCTCGCGCCCCATGAACCACCGCCACAGCTTATCGTCCTCGGTGTCGAGCAGCCTTAGGAATTGCGCCCGTTCGGCCTCATCCGCCGCCGGCCAGCGGCCGTCGAGATAGCGCAGCATCAGTTGGTCGAGCTCGCGCATGCCGCGCCGGCAGCGCCAGCGCAGGCGCTTGAGCACGGCGTCTTCGCTCACAGGACGCCGGCCAGCAGCACGCCCCACAGGATCCAGAGCACGGTGCCGCCGGCCAGGTAGGCCAGGAAACGGTGCCGGACCTTGTTGTAGGTGCAGTGGATGGCGCTGTGCAGCACGCGCAGGGCCACGAAGGCCCAGGCCAGGCCCACGGTCAGCGCGCTGGCCTGTTCGGTGAGCACGCCCACCACCAGCGCCAGGTAGAACAGCACCGGCAGTTCGAACAGGTTGCGGAAGTTGTCGGCTGCGCGGCTGTCCTTCACCAGCGCGGCCATCTGGGCCGAGCTGGCCACCGCCTGCGGATGGATGCGGTTGCGCGCCAGCTGGCTCAGGCGCTCGTAGCCCATGCGCATCATCACCACCATCACCAGCCCGGCCATCGCGAAGGCCGGGAGCAGCAGGTCGCGGGCGCCCATGGCTCAGGCGCCCCGGCGCTGCAGCATCAGCTTCTTGATCTCGCCGATCGCCCGGGCCGGGTTCAGGCCCTTCGGACAGGTGCGCGCGCAGTTCATGATGGTGTGGCAGCGGTAGAGCTTGAACGGATCCTCGAGCTCGTCCAGGCGCGCACCGGTGTCCTCGTCGCGGCTGTCGATGATCCAGCGGTAGGCCTGCAGCAGGATCGCCGGGCCCAGGTAGCGATCGCCGTTCCACCAGTAGCTGGGGCAGCTGGTCGAGCAGCAGGCGCAGAGGATGCACTCGTACAGGCCGTCGAGCTTGGCGCGGTCTTCCTTCGACTGCAGGCGCTCCTTGGCCGGGGCGGTGCTCTGCGTGCGCAGCCAGGGCTTGATCGAGGCGTACTGGGCGTAGAAGTGCGACAGGTCCGGCACCAGGTCCTTGATGACCGGCATGTGCGGCAGCGGGTAGATCGGCACTTCCTTCTTGCCGCACTCGTCGATGGCCTTGGTGCAGGCCAGCGTGTTGGTGCCGTCGATGTTCATCGCGCACGAACCGCAGATGCCCTCGCGGCAGGAGCGGCGGAAGGTGAGCGTGGGGTCGATCTCGTTCTTGATCTTGATCAGCGCGTCCAGGACCATCGGGCCGCACGAATCCATGTCGACTTCGTAGGTGTCGGTGCGCGGGTTGGCGCTGTCGTCCGGGTTCCAGCGGTAGACCTTGAACACGCGCACGTTCTTCGCGCCTTGGGCGGCGAAGTGCTTGCCCTTGGTGACCTTGGAATTCTTCGGGAGGGTGAACTCGGCCATTTTGCTAGGTTCCTGGGAACTTGCTGGGTCCTGTAGGAGCGCCTTCAGGCGCGAATCTTTTCTCCGAAGAGCAATTCGCGCCTGAAGGCGCTCCTACGGGGAGATCAATAGGTGCGGGCCTTGAGGGGCACCACTTCGACGTCGTTGCTCAGGGTGTACATGTGCACCGGGCGGTAGTCGATGCGGGTGTTGCCCGCCTCGTCCACCCAGCACAGCGTGTGCTTGTGCCAGTTCACGTCGTCGCGCTCGGAGAAGTCCTCGCGGGCGTGGGCGCCACGCGACTCCTTGCGGTTCTCTGCCGAGACCAGGGTGGCCACGGCCTGGCCCAGCAGGTTCTGCAGCTCGAGCGTTTCTATCAGGTCGGAGTTCCAGACCATCGAGCGGTCGGAGACGCGCACGTCGGCGAAGCTCTTGTTGACCTCGGTGATCTTCTGCACGCCCTCGAGCAGGGTCTCGCCGGTGCGGAACACCGCGGCGTTGTTCTGCATGACCTGCTGCATCTTGTCGCGGATCTCCGCGGTCGGCGTGCCGCCGTTGGCATTGCGCAGCTTGTCGAGGTTGGCCAGCGACTTGTCGCAGGCCGACGCCGGCAGCGACCTGTGCGGCGCGCCCGGCTTGATGGTCTCGGCGCAGCGGTTGGCCACCGCACGGCCGAACACCACCAGGTCGAGCAGCGAGTTCGAGCCCAGGCGGTTGGCGCCGTGCACCGACACGCAGGCCGCCTCGCCGATGGCGTACAGGCCCGGCACCACGGTATCGGGGTTGCCGTTCTTCAGCGTGACCACTTCGCCGTGGTAGTTGGTCTGCAGGCCGCCCATGTTGTAGTGCACGGTCGGCAGCACCGGGATGGGCTGCTTGGTGACGTCGACGCCGGCGAAGATCTTGGCGGTCTCGGCGATGCCCGGCAGCTTCTCGTGGATGTCGGCCGGGTTGAGGTGGGTCAGGTCGAGGTGGATGTGGTCGCCCTTGGCGCCCACGCCGCGGCCTTCGCGGATCTCGATGGTCATCGAGCGCGACACGACGTCGCGCGAGGCCAGGTCCTTGGCGTTGGGCGCGTAGCGCTCCATGAAGCGCTCGCCCTTGGAATTGCGCAGGATGCCGCCTTCGCCGCGCACGCCCTCGGTGATCAGGCAGCCGGCGCCGTAGATGCCGGTCGGGTGGAACTGCACGAACTCCATGTCCTGCAGCGGCAGGCCGGCGCGCAGGGCCATGCCGGCCGTAGCCGCCGGTGGCCAGCACCGTGCCCTGGGCGCGGAACAGGTGCAGCTCGCCGGTGGCCATGTCGAGCGCGAGCACGCCGCGGCAGGCGCCCTCCTCGTCCATGATCAGGTCGAGCGCGAAGTACTCGATGAAGAACTCGGCCGAATGCGCCAGCGACTGCTGGTAGAGCGTGTGCAGGATGGCGTGGCCGGTGCGGTCGGCGGCGGCGCAGGTGCGCTGGGCGGTGCCCTTGCCGTAGTGCGTGGTCATGCCGCCGAAGGGACGCTGGTAGATGCGGCCGTCCTCGGTGCGCGAGAACGGCACGCCCTGGTGTTCGAGCTCGATGATGGCCGGGATCGCCTCGCGGCACATGTACTCGATGGCGTCCTGGTCGCCCAGCCAGTCCGAACCCTTGATGGTGTCGTAGAAGTGGAAGCGCCAGTCGTCCTCGCCCATGTTGCCCAGCGCGGCCGAGATGCCGCCCTGCGCCGCCACGGTGTGCGAGCGGGTCGGGAACACCTTGCTGATGCAGGCGGTCTTGAGGCCCTTCTGGGCCAGGCCGAAGGTGGCGCGCAAGCCGGCGCCGCCGGCGCCGACGACGACCATGTCGTACTTGTGCTCGTGGATCTTGTAGGCGGACGTCATGGCGTTCTCAGGCAAGGAAGAAGAGGCGGCCGATGGCCAGCAGGGAGGCGATGGCGGCCAGGGCGTAGGCGAACTTGACGACCACCTGCAGCAGAAGCTCGGCGCCGCCGTGGATGTAGTCCTCGATCACCACCTGCAGGCCGAGGCGGGCATGCCAGAACAGCGAGAGCACGAAGGCGGTCATCAGGATCGCGGTCAGCGGCTGCGACAGCGTGGCGCGCACGGTGGCCAGGTCGTCGCCGATGAGGCCGACCATGAGGATGACGAACCAGGGCGTGAGCAGCATCAGCGCGATGGCGGTCAGGCGCTGGTGCCACCAGTGCGTGGTGCCGTCCTTGGCCGAGCCCAGGCCCTTGGCGCGGGCGAGCGGGTTGCGCAGGCTCATGCCGCACCTCCCGCGGTCAGGCCGACGTACCAGAGCACGGCGGTCAGCACCACGGCCAGCACCGCCACGGCGTAGCCGCTGGCGTAGGCCTTGGGGATCTCGTAGCCGTGGCCGGCGTCCCAGGCCAGGTGCCGGATGCCGTTGAGGAAGTGGTAGACCAGGCAGGCCGAGAACCCGAACAGGGCGATCTTGCCCGGCACCGAGGCCAGCACCGCGCTGTAGGCCGCGAAGGCCTCGGCGCCGGTGGCGGCGGCGACCAGCCAGCCAGCGAACACCAGCGAACCCAGGGCCAGGACCACGCCCGTGCCGCGGTGCAGGATGGACATCACGCTCGTCAGCTGCGGCCGGTAGACCTGCAGGTGCGGGGACAAGGGTCGTTCTTGCGTCGCCATGGGCTGCGCTCGTCTCGGTGGATGTGGAAAGGATGCCGTCGGGGATGTCGGCGTAATGTTCAGAAGTCGATGCAGCGTCCGTTCTTTTCCCAGTCCCCGTAGCGGGTGGGGTCCGGACCGCCGCGACCACCGACCTCCGCCGGCGGCTCGGCCGGAGCCGGGCCCGGCGGACTGGCCGGGGCTTCGGGAGCGTCGGTGGATTGGCCTAAGATGCGAGGCTCGTTCGCCATTCCTTAATGTTAAGTCCCGCAGCCAATGTCGTTCAAGCCAATTGACGTCGCTTCACCCTGCCCCGCCCTCCCTGGCACCGGCCTCCTGGCTGTGCGGGGACGCGATGCCGGCACCTTCCTGCAGGCGCAGACGATGAACGACGTGGCGGCGCTGGCGGTGGGCCAGTGGCAGTGGAACGGGCTGCTCACGCCCAAGGGGCGCGTGATCTTCCTGTTCGCGCTCGCGCGCACCGGCGACGACGACTACCTGATCATCGCGCCCGATGCCGGCGCGGCCGAGCTCAAGGCGCAGCTGCAACGCTTCGTGTTCCGCAGCAAGCTGAGCCTGGACGAGGCGCCCGCGCTGGTCGCCGCGGCCGCGCCCGGCCAGGCCGCCGGAGCGGGCCACGCCCTGCTCGACGCTGGCGGGGGTGCGATCGGCCTCGACCTTGCCGGCGAAGGCGGCCCGCGCTGCCTGTGGCTGCTGCCGCCGGCACACCCGGCGCTGGCACCCGAAGATCCGGCGGTGGGCGCCGACTGGCGACTGGCCGACCTGGCCCATGGCCTGCCCCGGCTCGCTCCCGGCCAGCGCGAGGCCTGGACGCCGCAAATGCTCTCGCTCGAGCGCCTGGGCGCCTTCAGCCTGAAAAAGGGCTGCTATCCGGGGCAGGAAATCGTCGCCCGCACCCACTACCTGGGCCAGGCCAAGCGCGGGCTGCAGCGGCTGGGGGCGGCCGCGGCGCTGGCCGAGGCCGCGCCCGTGGCCGGCCCCGACGGCCAGGAGCTGGGAAAGCTGGCCTGCGTCGCCAGCCACGGCGATCGCCACGAGGCCCTGGCCGTGCTGCCGGCCGGGTTGGACGCCGCGGCACCCCTGGCGGCCGGCCAGCCGCTCGTTCGGCTCCCCCTGCTGGGCGGCCTGGCCCGCTGAGGCGGGACGTCGACTGCATCCCGGAACCGGCGCGGCTCGCTTGGCCCCCGCCCGGTTGTCTGCTATACCGCCGGGCACAGGGAGGAACAAACATGAAGCTCAAGAATTGCCTTCTGGCAATGGCGCTGGCCCTGGCGGGCATGTCCGCCTCGGCCGCCGAGTACACGCTCGCGGTGGAACCGAACTACCCGCCGTCGCAGGCGCAGCAGGTCTACCAGCCGCTGCTCGACTATCTCTCGGCCAGCACCGGCCACACCTTCAAGCTCAAGACCGCGGCCAACTACCACGTGTACTGGCGCGACCTGCGCGCCGGCATGAAGGTGGACTTCGCGTTCGAAGAAGCGCACTTCACCGGCTACCGCATGGGCCGCCTGGGCTTCACGCCGCTGGTGCGCACGGCCGAGGCCACGCGCTACTCGCTGCTGGCCGACTCGATGGTGGCCGAGGAAGGCATCCCGGGCCTGATCGGCCGCCCGGTGGTGAGCATGCCGGCGCCGAGCATGGGCTACCTGCTGCTCAACGAGCTCTATCGCAACCCGATCGCCTCGCCCGAGATCAAGTCGGTGGCCTCCGGCTGGCGCGACGGCGTGGAGATGATCTTCTCCCAGGAAACCGACGCGGCGATGGTGCCCAACTACATCGCCCAGCTCTATCCGAACCTGGTGGTGGTGTCCGAGTCGCGCGAGTTCACCGGCCGCACGCTCAGCGCCGCCGGCACCGTGCCCTCCGACGTGCGCGAGGCGGTGGCGCAGGCCATGCTCAAGCTGCACGAGGATCCGGCCGTGTACGAGGTGCTCGTCGAACTCGGCTCGGCGCAGTTCGTCGAAGCCAGTGCCGGCGAGTACGAAGGTTCCGAGCGTCTGCTGGCGGGCGTGTTCGGCTACAAGCCGCGCCCGGCCTCGAACACCCCGGCGCAGGCCGCGGAGCCGACGATCGACCTGGACGACGAGGACCTGGGCGGCATCGAGGTCACTGCCGGGGACTGAACCCGGCCGCCGGCCTCAGCCGGCCTCGAAGTGGATGATGTCGCCGGTGTTCACGCCAAAGGCCTGGCCCAGGCTGATGGTTCCGGACTTGCGCAGGTGCAGTTCGTCGCGGTGCAGCTTGATCTCGTCGTCCTCGCCGATGCGCACGTAGGTGCCGTTGGTCGAGCGGTCGGTGATCATGAAATGGCCGCGCTTGTACTCGAGCATCGCATGGGTGCGACTGACCCAGTCGGCCTCCACCACCAGGTGGTTGCCTGGCTCGCGGCCCATCAGGAACGGCTCGGAATCGGGCCGCAGTTCGATGGTTTCGCCGCGGTGGCGCAGGCGCAGGACGCCCAGCGCCGCCGCCTCGTCGGCCTCGGCGCCGGCCAGCGGGCGCGCCGAGCTCTGCACCAGGGTCATGCCCGAGGTGTCTTCCTGCCAGACCAGGTCGACGATGGCGATCGGCAGCAGCTTGCCGCTCACCCGCGCCTTGCCCAGGCTGCGCGCCTCGGGCATGCGGCCCGAGAGGCCGTCGTAGGTGGCGGCGGTGGTGACCACCTGCTCGCGCTTGGCCAGCGAGGCCATGCGCGCGGCGACGTTGACCGCATCGCCATAGACGTCGCCATCGGCCTCCTCGAGCGCGTCGCCGTGGTGCAGGCCGATGCGCACGGCCAGGCTGTCGCGCACGAAGTCGATGTCGCGGGCCATGCGCCGCTGCATGTCGCAGGCGGCCAGGACGCCGTTCATCGCCTTGGGGAAGGTGCACATCACCTCGTCGCCGATGGTCTTGATGACCCGGCCGCCGTGCTGCCGGCAAACCTCGGAAAGCGCCCCGAGCACCAGCGAAATCAGGCGGCGCGCCTCGACGTCACCCTTGGTCTCGAACAGCCTCGTGCTGCCGCTGACGTCGGCGAACAGGATGGTCTGGGGCCGGGATTGGGCGCTCATGTCGAGGCAAACGATATCAGGCGAGGGCCTCGGCCATCGCCACGATGTCGTCGTCGGACGGGATGACCAGGAAAGCCGCGCCCGCCAGCGGGGTGTAGGTGTCCTCGCCCACGACCCGGCGCAACGGCTTGGCACCCTGCCCGCCCTCGACCACGGCGGTGATGATGCCCTCGCCCACGCCGGCCGAGCGGCGGCCCTCGTCCACCACCAGGATGCGATCGCACTCGCCGGCGTGGCGGGCGATGGCGGCGGCGTTGAGCGGCTGCAGCCAGCGCAGGTCCACCACGCGCACCTTCCAGCCCTTCGCGGCTTCGATGCGCCGCGCCGCGCGCAGGCTCATCGGCACGCCGTTGCCGAAGCTGAAGATCACCAGGTCGCGGGCCTCGGGGGCGTACACGCGTTCCTCGCCCACGACCATGGCCTGGTCGGGCGCCGGGTAGCTGGTGAGCCACTGGCCGTCGCCCGGCTCGTAGAGGTCCTTGGCCATGTACAGCGCGATCGGCTCGAGGTAGGCGCACACGCGCCCGTCCACCTTGGCCAGCGCCATCATCGTGCGCAGCATGGTGGCGGCGTCGTCGCCGCGGCTGGGGCAGCCGACCACCAGGCCCGGGATGTCGCGCAGCGCGGTGATCGAGTTGTCGTTGTGGAAATGCCCGCCGAAGCCGCGCTGGTAGCCCAGCGAGGCGATGCGCATCACCATCGGGTTGCGGTACTGGCCGTTGGAGAAGAACTGCAGGCTGCAGGCTTCGCCGCGGATCTGGTCGCAGGCGTTGTGGAAGTACGCCAGGTACTGGATCTCGGGCATGGGCAGCATGCCGACGTTGGCGTAACCCTGGGCCAGGCCCAGGATCATGGTTTCGTCGAGCAGCGTGTTGAACACGCGCGCGTTCTTGAAGGCCTTGTGCAGGCCCTTGGTGACCGTGTACACGCCGCCCTTCTGCGCCACGTCCTCGCCGAACAGCAGGGCCTCGGGGTACTTGCAGAACAGGTCGTGCAGGGCCTGGTTGATCTGGATGGCCAGGTGCCTGGGCGGCTGGTTCTCCGGCAGCTTCGCCTCGCTGCCGAACACCGCCAGGCGCCTGTCGGCGTAGTCGGCGCGCGCGGCCTCGTCGGCCACCTTGTCGGGCGTGAACGGCGCCAGCGGCGCCATCACCTCGGCCAGGTCGGTCAGCTTCGGACGGCGGTCGGCCTCTTCGGCGGCGGCGAAGCAGCGGGCGCGCATGGCTTCGTACTTGCCCAGCAGCTCGTCCTTGCTCATCAGGCCCGAGACCAGGGCGATCTCGGCCGAGCGCAGCAGCGGGTCGGTGGCCTCGACGGCCATCAGCTCCTCGATGCTGCGCCACTCGATCTCGAAATCGGTGCCGGCGTGGCCCATGATCCGGGTGGTCTTGAGGTGCAGGAAGGTCGGGCGGCGCGTGCGGCGGCAGTGCTCCACCGCGGCCTGCACCTGGCCGTAGCCGCTGGCGATGTCGAGGCCGTCGGCGAAGAAGTAGTCCAGGCCGTCGCGGTGGCGGAAGGCATTGCCGATCCAGCCGCCGGGCGTCTTGACCGAGATGCCGATGCCGTTGTCCTCGCAGACGAAAAGCACCGGCGCCGGCAGGCGCTGGTAGGCCGTCCACTGCGCGGTGTTGAAGGCGGTCTGGGCGGTGGCGTGATTGCTCGAGGCATCGCCGAAGCTGCAGATGGCGATCGAATCGTCCGGGATCGGCAGTTCATGGCCGATGCGGCGCGCCTGCTCGATGGCGATGGCGGTGCCCAGCGCCTTGGGCAGGTGCGAGGCGATCGTGGAGGTCTGCGGCAGCACCCACAGCGGCTTGCTGCCCCACACTTTGTGCCGGCCGCCCGAAGCCGGGTCGTCCTTGCTCGCGGCGAAGCTGAGCGCCGAGTCCATCACCGGATCCATGCCCGGCAGCTTGCGGAAGCGCTCGGCCATGAAGCCGCCCGAGCGATAGTGCAGGAAGGCCGGGTCGGTGTGCCGCGCCAGGCGCGCCACCATCGCATTGCCCTCGTGGCCGCTCGAGCCGATGGTGTAGAACACCTTCTGCTGCACGCGCAGCACCCGCGCCATCAGGTCGAGGTGGCGCGAGACCAGCTGCGACTCGAACAGCTCCAGGAAATCGGCCGCGGTGCAGGCGCTGCCGTCGAGCACCGGCTCGTGCGGGGCCGGCCGGTGCAGGGGCTTGCCCGACCAGGACTTCACGAACTCGGTGAAGTTGTCGTCGCAGACCTTGGCGCGATTGACGTCTTTGTGGCGGGCGGGGATGGACATGGCGACTGGCATGGCGTGCTCGGTGGCGGGATCAGGCGCGAAGCGTCAGGCGGTTTCGCCGCCATTGTTCCTGCGTCTGGCCCCAGAGTTGGGCGGGTTGGTTTTCATAGGGCGCCGGCAGGCGGCAGGGGCCGCGCAGCGTCGCGCCGAGGCGGCGGGCAACCGCCTGGGACGGCAGGTTGTCGGGGGCGATGGTCTGGATGATGTCCGTCCAGCCGAGATGGTCGACGGCCCAATCGATGCAGGCCGCGGCGGCTTCGGTGGCGTAGCCCTTGCCCCAGGCGGCACGGGCCAGCGAATAGCCGACCTCGCTGCCCGGCCAGCCTTCGGGCTGCCAGGGCCCGACGCGTCCGACCCATTGGCCGGACGCGCGCTCGAACACGGAGAAGAAGGAAAACCCCTGCACGTGCCAGGCACCGACCACGGCCAGCAGGCTGCGCCAGGCCACCGCGCGCGGCTGGACGCCGCCGAGGTGGACCATGGCCTCCGGGTCGGCGCAGAACGCTGCCCAGGGCTCGAAGTCCTCGCCGCGGACCGGCCGCAGGAGCAGCCGGTCGGTCTCGAGGCACAAGCCGTCCAGGTCCATGGCGCTCCCCCGCCCGTCCGGGATCAGAACGCGTTGATGCCGGTCACTTCGCGGCCGATCACCAGCTGGTGCACGGTCTCGGTGCCCTCGTAGGTGATCACGGACTCGAGGTTGAGCGCATGGCGGATCGGCGGGTGCTCGGTGGTGATGCCGGCGCCGCCGAGGATGTCGCGGGCCTCGCGGCTGATGTCCAGGGCCATGCGGCAGTTGTTCCACTTGGCCAGCGACACCTGCGAATGCTGCAGCGTGCCGGCGTCCTTGAGGCGGCCGAGCTGCAGCGACAGCAGCTGCGCCAGCGTGATGCGGCGGGCCATGTCGGCGAGCTTGAGCTGCACGGCCTGGGTCGCGGCGATCGGCCGGCCGAACAGCACGCGCTCCTTTGCATATTCCAGCGCCGAGCTGTAGCTGGCGATGGCGGCGCCGATCGGCCCCCAGGTGATGCCGTAGCGGGCCTGGCTCAGGCAGCCCAGCGGGCCCTTGAGGCCCTTCACGTTCGGCAAGCGCTGCGAATCGGGCACGCGCACGTTGTCGAAGAACAGGGCCGAGGTGACCGAGGCGCGCAGGCTCATCTTGCGGTGCACTTCCTGCGCCGCGAAACCCTTGGCGTCGGTGGGCACGATGAAGCCCTGGATGCCATCCTCGGTCTGGGCCCAGACGATGGCGATGTTGGCCACGTTGCCGTTGGTAATCCACATCTTGGCGCCGTTGATGACCCAGTCGCCGCCGTCCTTCTTCGCCACCGTCTTCATGTTGGCCGGGTCGGAGCCGCCGTGCGGCTCGGTCAGGCCGAAGCAGCCGATGATCTCGCCGCGGGCCATGCCCGGCAGGTACTGGCGGCGCTGCTCTTCCGAGCCGTAGGCGTAGATCGGGTACATGCACAGCGAGCTCTGCACCGAGACGAAGCTGCGGATGCCGCTGTCGCCGCGCTCGAGTTCCTGGCAGATCAGGCCGTAGCTGACGGCGTTGAGGCCGGCGCAGCCGTACTCCTCGGGCAGGGAGGAGCCGAGCAGGCCCATCGCGGCGATCTCGGGCACCAGTTCCTTCGGGAAGCGGCCCTGGTCGAAGCAGTCGCCGATGATCGGCAGCACCTTTTCGTCGGTGAAGCGGGCGACGGAGTCCTGGATCATCCGCTCCTCTTCGCTGAGCAGGGAACGGATGTCGAACAGGTCGGTCGGGTTCAGGGCCATGGCTGCGGGCTTTGGTGGGCTGGAAAGCCGCATATTCTAACGGTTTCCCGCTGCCGCCGGCAGCTTTGCCGGGCCCGGAAAAGTGAAGGGCCGGCATGGCCGGCCCTTCGGGACATCGCGTGGGGTGCCGCGGGTTCAACCCTTCGGCGGCGTATCCTTGCCCGCCACGGCGATCACGCCGTCCTTGATCGGCAGGCGGCTGCCCGGGTCCTCGTCCATCACCAGGCGGCCGGTCTGGCCGTCATAGCGCCAGGTGACGTCGTAGCCGACGATCTTGTCGCGCTCGCCGAGCTGGATCTGGGCGCCGGGCTTGCGGTCGACGCGGATGCTGCCCAGCTCGCCCTCGCTGCGGTAGGTCACGTCGTAACCGACGACTTCCTCGCGCGGCTCGGACACGGTCTGGCAGACGCGCTGGACCTCGGTGGTCTTGCGGCCGCCTTCGTGGCGACGGTCGATCTCGCGGCCGGCATAGGCGCCGCCCACCGCACCGGCCACCGTGGCCAGCTTGCGGCCGTCGCCCTTGCCCACCTGGTTGCCTACCAGGCCGCCGACGACGGCACCGATCACCATGCCGTCCTTGTCGCCGAAGCGCTCGGGCTGGCGGGTCTCGACCACGCGGTCCTCGCAGACCTCGCGCTGGCCGGTGCGCATCTCCGTGATGGCATTGGAGGCCACCACGTCGCCCAGGATGGGCTCCTTGACGGTGATCGGCGTGGCCGACACCACCTCGGCATAGGGAGTGGAATAGGTGTTGTAGGCGGCGATGGCGCCACCGCCAACCAGCACACCGGCCAGCACGGCCAGGACGGTCTTGTTCATGGTCTTGTCCTCCATTCGCGGCGGTCATCCGCCGTCGCGCTGGCAGGGTGTGCCAGCCTTGCTGAACACTAACGTAAAACGCGGGCGGCGGCGTCACGGCATGGTAAGTTTTCGGGGTCCTCCCCGGGAGCCCCGCCATGGCCAATCCGCTCACCGCGCCGCTGGTCGGCTTCGCCTCGAAGCTGCGCTTCCCCACCCTGTTCAAGATCACCCTGGCGCTGATGCTGCTCAGCTGGCTGCTGCCCGACCCGATCCCATTCGTCGATGAGATCGCCACCGCCCTGGTCGCCCTGGTGCTGGCGAACTGGCGCCGCAAGGACGTCCCGACCAGCGGCGAGGTCATCGAGGGCCAGGCCCGGCGCGAATGAGCCTGCTGTACGACAGCCACTGCCACCTCGACGCCCCCGAGTTCGACCCCGACCGCGCCGGGGTGCTGGCCCGGGCCCGCGCCGCCGGCGTCACCCGGCAACTGGTGCCGGCGGTGGACCGCGCCGGCTGGGACGCCATCGCCGGCCTCTGCGCCGCGGATCCGGGGCTGCGCCCGGCCTGGGGACTGCACCCGATGTTCCTCGACCGCCACCAGCCGGCCCATCTGGACGAGCTGGCCGACTGGCTGGCCCGCCACCGCCCTGCCGCGGTCGGCGAATGCGGGCTGGATTTTTACGTCGAGGGGCTGGATCCGGAGGCCCAGCGGCTCTATTTCCAGCGCCAGCTCGAGCTCGCCCGCGAGTTCGACCTGCCGGTGGTGCTGCACGCCCGCCGCGCCGTGGACGAGGTGATCGCCTCGCTGCGCCGGGTCGGCCACCTGCGCGGCGTGGTGCACAGCTGGTCGGGCAGCGAGGAACAGGCCCGGCAGCTGTTCGCGATGGGCTTTTGCCTGGGCATCGGCGGGCCGGTCACCTTCGAGCGCGCGCAGCGCCTGCGCCGCACCGTGGCGACCATGCCGATCGAACACCTGCTGCTGGAAACCGACGCCCCCGACCAGCCCGACGCCGGGCATCGCGGCCAGCGCAACGAGCCGGCGCGGCTGGCCGTGGTGCTCGAGACCGTGGCGGCGCTTCGCGGTGAATCCCCCGAAGCCATCGCGCAGGCCACCACGGCCAACGCCCGGCGCCTGTTCGGCTGAGCCCCGTCAGGCCGCCGGCCGCGCCTTGAGCAGCAGTTCGATGGCCTTGCCCGCCATCGCGAACCCGAAGGTTCCGGTGATGTGCGTGGCCGCGCCCAGGCCGGCGCCGCAGTCGAGCTTGAGCGCGGCGTCGGCGCCAAGCTTGGGGCGCACGCCGCAGACGCTGCCGTCGGGCTGGGGGTACTTCACGTTCTCCATCGAGTAGACCGCCGGCACGCCGAAATAGCGGTCGGGGTTGCGCGGAAAGCCGAAGTCGGCGCGCAGTTTCTTGCGGATCAGGGCCAGCATGGCGTCGTGTTCGGTGCGCGAGAGGTCGCGCACGCGCACCAGGGTCGGGTCGGTCCGGCCGCCGGCCGAACCGCAGGCGATGAGCGGCAGTTTGCGCCGGCGGCACCAGGCGATCATCTCGAGCTTGCTGCGCAGGCTGTCGCAGGCGTCGAGCACCAGGTCGTGGCCGCGGTCGAGCAGCGCCTCGAGGTTGGACGGCAGCAGGAACTGCGGCACCACCTCGACCTCGATGGCCGGGTTGATGGCGCGGCAGCGCTCGGCCAGCACCTCGCCCTTGCCGCGGCCGTACTGGCCTTCGAGCGCGTGCAGCTGGCGGTTGGTGTTCGAGACGCAGGTTTCGTCCGCGTCCACCAGCACCAGGCGGCCCATGCCGCTGCGCGCCAGTGACTCGACCACCCAGGAGCCGACGCCGCCCAGGCCGACCACGCAAACCTGCGCGCCGGCCAGCCTTTTCACCGCGCCGCGGCCATAAAGCCGGTCGATGCCGGCGAAACGAGGGTCTGCCATGGCCGCATTCTACCCGCGGCCCCGCCGGATGAACGCGACGGCAACCCGCGGCCGCGCTGGTCGGCACCCGTTCAGGCGGATTTGCCTAGCGTCGGCCCCGTGTCCCCGAACCCGTGCAAGGAGCCGACCATGAAAACCCGCATCCTCGCCGTCGCCGCGCTGTCGGTCACGCTGGCCGCCTGCGCCAGCAGCCAGCCGCGCAGCGCCTACGGCGGTTACGACAGCTACGACCGCGGTTATGCCCAGCGCTGCTACGACTGCGGCCGCATCGAGCGCATCGAGCAGGTCTACGGCGTGCGCGAGAACAGCCGCACCGGCGCGGTGCTCGGCGGCATCGTCGGCGCGGTCGCCGCCCGCGAGATCCCGAACCACGGCAGCGACGGCAAGCGCAACACCGCCACCGTGGCCGGCGCGGTCGCCGGCGCCGTGGCCGGCAACGCCATCGAGAACAAGGTCAACGAGGCCACCTTCGACATCCACGTGCGGATGGACAACGGCCGGCTGATCGTCATCAACCGCAACAGCCTGCCGTCCGGTGTGCGCGAAGGCGCCTACGTCCGCGTCGAAGGCACCCGCATCACCCCGCTGCGCTGACCCCGCGCGGGGCTTGAGGGCCGGGACCGCCGTGCTATCTTGCCGGCGGTCCCTGCCCGCACGGAGTCACCCGCGATGCGTTCCCTGATCCTCGTCCTGATCGGCCTGTTCGTCGGCGCCGCCCGCACCCTGATTCTGATGAACGCCCTGCGCCAGGGAACCGCCTACCCGAATGGCGTGATGGCGGTGATGTCGGCCCAGATGGGCGCGCTCAACGACAGCATCAAGCAGAATCGCTGCGCCGCCACCGACCTCACGCCGCGCCTGCAGACCCTGCGCCACCTCGGCAACGACCTCGAGCCGGCCTTCCTGCCGACCCAGGACGACGAGCGTTTCATCGCCCACTCCTCGCAGTTCCGTGCCGCGCTCGACGCCGCGCTGGCGACGCCGCCCAGCGACTGCGCCGCCGCGGGCGTGGCCCTGGACCGCGTCAAGAACAGCTGCCAGGCCTGCCACCGCGACTTCAAGGGCTGAGCCGCCCCCACCAGTCCGACACCGCGCCCGCCACCGGCGCCGCGGCACGCATCCATTTGAAGTGATCGGCGCGTGCGCCCAGGCGCGCCGCGTCGAAGCGCACGAGTTCGCGTGGGGCGGGGCCGAGCTTGCCCAGCAGTCCCTGCAGCGAGGCCTCGGGCACGAACCAGTCGTGCTCGAAGTGGATCGCCAGCGCCGGCCGCTGCAGGCGGGCCAGGGCGGCGTCCAAGGGTTCGCCCTGGCCGTAGTCGAGGTAACGGCCGCCGAGCACGGTGGCCGCCCAATCGCGCATCACGCCGCCGGCCTCGCGGCCCGCGAAACCCAGTCGCTCGCCCGGGTAGTGGCCGACCGCGCGCGTGAGCGGCGGCAGCAGGCGGGCGAAGGCGGAGATGCCCCAGCGCTTGTAGCCGCTGAAGGTTAGGCGGTCGGGAACGCCGGTGGCGGCGAGCACGAGGCCGGCGCAGGCGGCCGGCGCGAGCGCCGCGGCCATGGCGGCGAACTGGCCGCCGAGGCTGTGGCCGCCGAAACACCAGCGCAGCGACGGATCGAGCGCCGCGACGCTGGCGGGAATGTCCTGGCCGAGCAGCTCGGCATAACCCCAGTCGCGGCCGCGGGCGGCGCGCAGCGCGCTCGTGCCGATGCCGCGCCACTCGTGCACGGCCACCGCGAAGCCCTCCGCGGCCAGCGCCTGCGCGAAGCCGTCGTACTTGCGCGCGGGCACGCCGAGGGCCGGAATGAACATCAGGCCGGCGCGCGGCGCCTGCGGGCGCGTCAGGCGCAGTTCGAAAGCGTGGCCATCGCGGGATTGCAGCGGCAGGGCCTGGGTGTGCATTCGTGGTTCCGGGGTCGGGGGCGTGAAGCATAGCCAGCCTTTCGACGCCGCGGAAATGACCGTCACGTCCGCGAAACAAGTCCCACACATCTTGCTGACGCCGTCGCGACCCGGCCAACACATGGCGCCTGACAACCTGCGCCCCGTGCCCGAAGACGGGCATGACCCCCATCCCAGGAGTTGCCCATGAACCTGCTTCGCAAGTCCCTGCTCGCGCTCGCCCTCGCCGGCCTGGCCGCCACCCCGGCGCTGGCCCACGACCACAAGGGCGGCAAGCCCGCCGGCACCATCGTCGACGTCGCCGCCGGCAACGCCGATTTCGAAACCCTGGTGGCTGCCGTCAAGGCCGCCGGCCTGGTCGAGACGCTGTCGGGCGAGGGCCCGTTCACCGTCTTCGCCCCGACCGACGACGCCTTCGCCAAGCTGCCGGCCGGCACGGTCGAGTCGCTGCTGCTGCCGGAGAACAAGGACAAGCTCGTCGCGATCCTCACCTACCACGTGGTCGCGGGCAAGGTGAAGGCCGCCGACGTGGTCAACCTCGACACCGCCACCACCGTCAACGGCCAGGCCGCCGCCATCACGGTCGAGGGCGGCACGGTGAAGATCGACAACGCCACCGTCACCGCGACCGACATCAAGGCCAGCAACGGCATCATCCACGTGATCGACACCGTCATCATCCCGGACTGATTCCCTCCCCCAAGAAAAGGGCTCTTCACCCAAGTCCGGGGAAGGCCGCCCGGATCTTCAAGAAGAAGTAGGCGTCATCGCGGTAGCCGTAGGCCACCCGTTTGATGACCTTGATCTT
>NZ_MEDO01000030.1 GCF_001724815.1 Arenimonas sp. SCN 70-307
CGCCCGCACAAATTTCCTGCGCACACTGTCAAAGATCTTCTTCACCGAAGGCCTTTCGCCTTCTGGCCCGGGGGCGTTTCGCCCGAGGGAGCCGCACATTATACGGCGGTTTCGGAGGACGTCAACACCTTGGTGCCGACTTTTTCCGCCCCTTCCGCCGTGCCGGCCGTCGAGGGCCGCGAACTATAGCGGGGCGCCCACGGCTTGGGAAGGGGGTGCCGGCCGGGCCCGTTCACCCGGCCGTCGGCTTGACACCCCGGCGGGCAATGGCGAACGTCCGGGCGACACCCCAGGAAGCCCGCCATGCGCCTCGCCCTCACCGCACTGATGCTCGCCGCCCTCCTGCCCCTGCCCGGCTGCGCCACCGACAGCGGCCAGTGGGTCGAGCTGCGCGGCCAGCGCTTCACCGTCGAGGTGGCGGACGACCACGACGAGCGCGCACGCGGCCTGATGTTCCGCGAACAGCTGGCGGACGGCACCGGCATGCTGTTCGTGCACGACGCACCGCGCCCGCTCGCCTACTGGATGAAGAACACCAAGATCCCGCTCGACATCTTCTACTTCGACGCCTCGCGCAAGCTCGTGTCGGTGTCGCGCAATGTTCCGCCCTGCTCGCTGGGCGACCGCTGCCCGCCCTACCCCAGCGCCGGACCGGCGCTGTACGTGCTCGAGCTCAACGCCGGCCAGGCCGGCAAGCTCGGCGCGCAGCCGGGTGACGAGATCGTGTTCGGCCCCGGCATCCCCGAACGCGGCAAGCCTTGATTCGCGCCGGCGGCGGGGCCACATTGGCTCCATGCACACGCAAAGCCCGCTGCCCGACTGGAACACCCTCGCCGCCCTGGGCGACGACGAAGTGCCGCTGCTCGACACGGCGCTGCTGATCGCCCGCGACGAGTATCCCGACCTCGACCCGCGCGGCGTCACCGAGCAGGTGGAGACCTACGCCGAAGCGCTGCGCCCGCAGCTCGAGGGCGACGCGGACCTGCCGTCGCGGCTGACCGCCATCAACCGCTACCTGTTCGAGGAAATCGGCTTCGCCGGCAACAACAGCCAGTACGACGACCCGCGCAACAGCTACCTCAACCAGGTCGTGGACCGGAAGCTGGGCATCCCGATTTCGCTGGCGGTGATCCAGATCGAAGTGACGCGCCGGCTCGGGCTGCCGCTGGACGGCGTGTCCTTCCCGGGCCACTTCCTGGTGCGCCTGCCGGTGGACGACGGCATCCTCGTACTAGACCCCTACAACAAGGGCCGGCCGGTCAGCGCCGAGGAACTGCGCGAGCGCGCCTCGCCGCACCTCGGCGGGCAGATGCCGGACGACAGCCAGCTGCTGCAGATCCTCGCGCCGGCCTCGCACCGCGCGATCCTCATGCGCATGCTGCGCAACCTCAAGGGGCTCTACCAGGCCAGCGGCGACTGGGAGCGCGTGGCGCGCACCGCCGACCGCCTGCTCAAGCTGTCGCCCGACACCGCCGAGGCGCTGCGCGACCGCGGCCTGGCCTATCGCGAGCTGGGTTACGCAAAGGGTGCGCGCGAAGACCTCGCGCGTTACCTGCAGCTGCTTCCGGAGGCCGGCGACATCGAGTCGGTGCGCGAAGCGCTGGTGGAACTGGCCGGCGAACCGACCCGGCTGAACTGAAGGGCCGGCCTCAGCCGGCAGGCACCATCTCGAAATCGTCCTTGGTGACGCCGCAATCCGGGCACACCCAGGTGTCGGGGATGTCTTCCCAGCGCGTGCCCGGGGCGATGCCCTCTTCCGGCAGACCATCCGCCTCGTTGTAGATGAAGCCACAGACGACGCACATCCAGGTGCGGTAGGTGGTGGCGGTATCGGTGCTGCTCATCGTCTTCGCGGGGCCTGCAGGGGGTTCAGGGTTACCATTCTCGCATCCCCACGGCCCGGCCGAAATGAAAACCGCCTTCACCTGGCCGCGCCGCGGCGTCTACCTGCTCACTCCCGACGAAGCCGACACCGGCCACCTGCTGGCGCGGCTCGAACCGCTGCTCGCGCTGCGCCCCGCGCTGCTGCAGTACCGCAACAAGGCCGCCGGCCCGGCGCTGCGGGCCGAACAGGCCCGGGCGCTGCAGGCCCGCTGCGAAGCCCACGCCGTGCCGCTGGTGGTGAACGACGATTGGCGGCTGGCGCTGCAGGTCGGCGCGGCCGGCGCGCACCTGGGCGAACACGACGGCGCGATCGCCGGGGCCCGCGCGCAGGCCCCCGGCCTGTGGCTGGGCGCCTCGTGCTACGACGACCTCGAACGCGCCCGCGCCGCCGTGGCCGCCGGCGCCGACTACATCGCCTTCGGCGCCTTCTTCCCCTCCGGCACCAAGCCGCTGGCGCGCCGCGCCGGGCCGCAGCTGCTCCAGGCCGGCCGCGCGCTGGGCCGGCCGGTGGTGGCCATCGGCGGCATCACGCCCGACAATGCCGCCGGCCTGGTACGCGCCGGCGCCGATTTGCTGGCCGTCATCGGCGGCGTCTTCGACGCTCCCGACCCGGCCGACGCCCTGCGCGCCTTCCAGCGCGCCTTCGAACACACCGACACCGGGACCACGAACGAATGAACACCGCCACCAGCCACGAACTCTTCACCCGCGCCCTCGGCCTGATGCCGGGCGGCGTCAATTCGCCGGTGCGCGCGTTCAAGTCGGTCGGCGGCGAGCCCTTCTTCGCCAGGCGCGCCGAGGGCGCCTACCTGATCGACGTCGACGGCAACCGCTACGTCGACTACATCGGCAGCTGGGGCCCGATGATCGCCGGCCACGCGCACCCCAAGGTGCTCGAGGCGGTCGAGCGCACCCTGCGCGACGGCCTGAGCTTCGGCGTGCCCAACGCCCTGGAAGTGACCATGGCCGAGACCGTGCGCAAGCTGGTGCCGTCGATGCAGATGATGCGCATGGTCAACTCGGGCACCGAGGCCACGCTCTCGGCCATCCGCCTGGCGCGCGGCGCCACCGGCCGCAGCCGCATCGTCAAGTTCGAGGGCTGCTACCACGGCCACGGCGACAGCTTCCTGGTGAAGGCGGGCTCGGGCGCGCTCACCTTCGGCCTGCCCAATTCGCCGGGCGTTCCCAAGGGCCTGGCCGACCTCACGCTCACCCTGCCCTACAACGATTTCGACGCCGCCACGAAGCTCTTCGACGAGGTCGGCGGCGAGATCGCCGGCCTGATCGTCGAGCCCATCGTCGGCAACGCCAACTGCATCCTGCCGCGCGAGGGCTACCTGCAGCACCTGCGCGAGCTGTGCACCAAGCACGGCGCGATCCTGATCTTCGACGAGGTGATGACCGGTTTCCGCGTCGCGCTCGGCGGCGCCCAGGCGCGCTACGGCGTGACGCCCGACCTGAGCACCTTCGGCAAGATCATCGGCGGTGGCATGCCGGTGGGCGCCTACGGCGGCCGCGCCGACCTGATGCAGCAGGTGGCGCCGGCCGGCCCGGTCTACCAGGCCGGCACGCTCAGCGGAAACCCGGTGGCCATGGCTGCCGGCCTGGCCACGCTGGAACTGATCCAGGCGCCCGGCTTCCACGACAGGCTCGAGGCGGCCACCCACGTGCTCTGCGACGGCCTGGAAATGGCCGCGCGCGAAGCCGGCGTCGCCGTCACCACCACCCGCACCTGCGCGATGTTCGGCCTGTACTTCAACAACGAGCCGGTGGAGACCTTCGCCCAGGCCGTGGCCAGCGACACCGCCGCCTTCAACCGCTTCTTCCACGCCATGCTCCGCCGCGGCGTCTACTTCGCGCCTTCGGCCTTCGAGGCCGGCTTCCTGTCCAGCGCCCACGGCGAGGCCGAACTGGCCCACACCATCGCCGCCGCGCGCGAAGCCTTCCGCGAGGTCGCCGCGGGGTGAGGCGGCCGGCGCTGCTGCTGTTCGACCTCGACGGCGTGCTGGCGCACTACGAACACGCGCCGCGCCTGCGAACGCTGGCCGAACGCACCGGCGCCAGCGAGGCCGCGGTGGCGCACGCCCTGTTCGAATCGGGCCTGGAGCGCGAGGCCGACCTGGGCCGCATCGACACCGACGGCGTGCTCGTGACGCTGGGTGAACGCCTGGGCGTGCCGGTGTCGCTGGACGACTGCCTGGCCGCCCGCGCCGCGGCCATGCAGGCCAACGATGCGGTGCTGGCGCTGGCCGGCGCCGCGGCCCGCCGGGCCAGGCTGGCCATCCTGACCAACAACGGCCTGATGCTGCGCGACCATTTCGAAACGATCTGTCCGCCGCTGGCGCCGCTGTTCGCCGGCCGCGTGTTCTGCTCGGCGCAGTTCGGCCTGGCCAAGCCCGAGCCCGAACTCTTCCGACGCTGCCTTGCGCAACTGGGCGTGGCGCCGGAAGAGGCCCTGTTCTTCGACGACAAACCCGACAACGCCAAGGGCGCGCGCCGCGCCGGCCTGCGGGCGCACACTTACCGAGACGAGGCCGGGCTGCGCGCGCACCTGGCCGCATACGACCTCCTGGAGCCCTGACGATGAGCCGCATCGAAACCCTGGCCGTGCACGCCGGTGGCGAGCCCGACGAAGCCACCGGCGCCGTGGTGCCGCCGATCCACCTGGCCACCACCTTCCGCCACGGCCCCGCCGGCGAGCGCGTGGCCGGCTACGAGTACCAGCGCGAGTCCAACCCCACCCAGGACCGCCTCGAAACCGCCCTGGCCGCTCTCGAGAACGGCGCCGCGGCGCTGTGCTTCGGCTCGGGCATGGCCGCCATGGCGGGCCTGCTCGAGTCGCTGCCGGCCGGCAGCCACGTGCTGATCCCGACCGACTGCTACACCGGCCTGCGCGCGCTGTCGGCCGAGTTCCTGCCCGAGCGCGGCATCCACGCCAGCGCGGTGGACATGGCCGACCTCGACGCCGTGCAGGCCGCGCTGCGTCCGGAAACAAAGCTCGTCTGGGCCGAAACGCCGTCCAACCCGCAGCTGCGCGTGAGCGACATCGCCGCGCTGGCCGCACTGGCCCATGGCCACGGCGCCCTGCTGGCCTGCGACAACACCTTCGCCACGCCGGTGCTGCAGCGCCCGCTCGAGCTCGGCGCCGACGTGGTGATGCATTCGACCACCAAGTACCTCGGCGGCCACAGCGACGTGATGGGCGGCGCCCTGGTGTTCGCCCGCCGCGACGACTTCCATCAGCGCGTGTTCCACCGCCGCCACGTCACCGGCGGCATCCTCGCGCCCTTCAGCGCCTGGCTGATCCTGCGCGGCTGCCGCTCGCTGCCGGCGCGCATGGCCTGGCACTGCGCCAACGCCCGTGCGCTGGCGGAAATGCTGGCCACGCACCCGGCCGTCGAGGCGGTGCACTACCCCGGCCTGGCTTCGCACCCGGGCCACGCGGTGGCGGCGCGGCAGATGCGCGACGCCGGCGGCATGCTCAGCTTCCGCCTGCGCGGTGGCCGCGAAGCGGCACTGGCCGTGGCCGGCGCGCTGGAACTGGCGATCAACGCCACCTCGCTGGGCGGCCCGGAAACCCTGGTCGAACACCGCGCCTCCATCGAAGGCGCGAACGCGGTGAGCCCCGCCAACCTCCTGCGCGTCTCGGTCGGCCTCGAGCACCGCGAGGACCTGCTGGCCGACTTCAGCCAGGCGCTGGCGCGGCTCGGCTGAGCCGCGCGGTCTTCACCACTGCCCGGTGTTGGGCATCGAGGCCCAGGGCTCGGCCGGCGGCAGCGCGTCGCCGGCCTGCAGCAGCTCGATGGAGATCTGGTCGGGCGAGCGCACGAAGGCCATGCGGCCATCGCGCGGCGGCCGGTTGATGGTGACGCCGTGCGCCTGCAGGCGCTCGCAGGCCGCGTAGATATCGTCCACGGCGAAGGCCAGGTGGCCGAAATTGCGGGCACCACCGTAGTCTTCGTCGTCGTAGTTGTAGGTCAGCTCGACTTCGACCTCCGGATTGGCCGGCGCGGCCAGGTAGACCAGGGTGAAGCGGCCCTGCGGGTAGTCGCGGCGACGCGTCTCCACCAGGCCCAGCGCGTCGCGGTAGAAGCGAAGCGAGGCCTCGAGGTCGCGCACGCGCACCATGGCATGCAGGTATTTCATCGGCGCAGGGCCTCCATCAGTTCGGGTTCGTCGAGGAACAGGTCGGGCAGCAGCGGCTGCGAGGGATCGACCGCGTAGCCGCTGAAGTCGGTGACGCCGGCCTCGCGCAGCACCGGCTCGTCGACCAGGAAATTCCCGCTGAAGCCTGCCGCCGGCCGCGTGAGCACGGCGTGCGCGGCATCGGCCATGATCTGCGGCGTGCGGCACTTGGCCGGCTCGGTGCCCGGGATCATCTTCAGCGCATCGGTGGCGATCACCGTGCGCGGCCACAGCGCGTTCACCGCCACGCCGCGCGGGCCGAACTCCGCCGCCAGGCCCAGCGTGACGAAGCTCATGCCCATCTTGGCCAGCGTGTAGCCGGTATGCGGGCCCCACCACCGCGGATCGAGGTTGGGCGGCGGCGCCAGCGTGAGGATGTGCGGGTTGGCCGAGCGCAGCAGGTAGGGCAGCGCCACCTGCGAGCAAAGGAAGGTGCCGCGGGCATTGACCTGCTGCATCAGGTCGAAGCGCTTCATCGGCGTCTCGAGCGCGCCCTTGAGCCAGATCGCGCTGGCGTTGTTGACCAGGATGTCGATGCCGCCGAAACGCTCGGCCGTGGCCGCCATCGCCGCCTGCACCTGCTCCTCCTCGCGGATGTCGCACTGCAGCGCGAGGCCCCGCCCGCCGGCCGCGTCCACCGCCGCGGCGGCGCTGTGGATGGTGCCCGGCAGCTTGGGGTTGGGCACGCCCGACTTGGCGGCGATGGCCACGTTGGCGCCGTCGCGGGCGGCGCGCACCGCGATGGCCAGGCCGATGCCGCGCGAAGCGCCGGTGATGAAGAGGGTCTTGCCGCGAAGGTCGGTCATGGCTGGCTCCTGAACTTTGGTCGAAGTGTAAACCGGCCGACTCGGTGGCCAGCCTATAATCCCGGCCCATGGATTCAGCCCGCCTGGAAGCCCTCGTCACCTGGATCGGCCAGAATCCGATCGCGGCGGGCATCGTCATCTTCCTGATCGCCTTCGGCGACGCCCTGGTCATCCTGGGCGTGGCCATCCCGGCGGTGCCTCTGCTGTTCGCGGTGGGCACGCTGGTAGGCCTGGGCCACGTGGACGGCACGTACGCGCTGGTTTGCGCCACGCTGGGCGCCTTCGCCGGCGACGGCGTGAGCTACTGGGTGGGCCGCCGCTTCGGCCCGCAGCTGCGCCAGCGCTGGCCCTTCCGCAACCATCCGCAGTGGCTCGAGCGTGGCGAAACCACGTTCCGCCGCCACGGCATGAAGTCGATCGTGATGGCGCGTTACGTCGGCGCCATCCGCCCCTTCGTGCCGGCCATCGCCGGCATGCTGGGCATGAAGCTGCGCCAGTACGTGCCGGCCAGCGGCTTCGCGGCCCTGGTGTGGTCCGCCACCTTCCTGGCGCCGGGCTGGGTGTTCGGCACCTCGCTCGACCTCGTGGCGGCCGTCGCCGGGCGGCTGTCGATCCTGCTGGCGGTGCTGCTGGTGCTGGTGGCGGCGATCTGGGCGGCGGTGTTCTACCTCTGGCGCTGGCTCGGCGCCCACGCCACCGAAATGCTCGAGCGCGCGCTGGCCTGGTCGCATCGCCACCCGGTGCTGGGCCGCTATTCGGAGGCCCTGATCGACCCCAACCGCCCCGAGTCGGCCTCGCTGCTGTTCCTGGCGGCGGTGCTGGGCTTCGCCGGCTGGGGCTTTTTCACCATCCTGATTTCGGTCGGCGGCGGCAGCGCACCGTCGCAGCTCGATCTCACCGTGCACCAGCTGATGTTCGGCCTGCGCAACCCGCTGGCCGACATCCCGATGGCCTTCCTGGCCACGCTCGGCGACGCCGCGGTGCTGGCACCGGCCGTGGTGGCGGTGTTCGCCTGGCTGCTCTGGCGACGCCGCCACGTCGCCGCCTGGCACTGGCTGGCCGCGCCCGCCTTCGCGCTGGTGCTGACCTGGCTGCTGGGCTGGCTGCTCGACATGCCCAAGCCGCCGGCCTCGACCGCGGTGCCGGGTTTCAGCTTCCCCTCGGCGACGGTGACGCTGGCGACGGTGGTCTACGGCTTCTTCGCGGTGCTCATCGCGCGCGAGCTGCCGGGCCGCAACCGCGCCTGGCCCTACGTGGTGGCGGCGCTGGTGGTCGGGCTGCTGGGCTTCGCGCGCCTGTACCTGGGCGCGCACTGGCTCAGCGACGTGCTCGCCGGCACGCTGCTGGGCCTGCTGTGGATCGCCGCCCTGGGCATCGCCTATCGTCGCCGCGTGGTGCGCTCGTTCTGGGTGCGCCCGATCGCCACGCTGTTTTTCGTCGCGGTGCTGGGCCTGGCCGCCTGGCACGGCAGCCGCCAGGCCGACGACACGCTGGCCCGTTTCGATCCGCCGCACGCGCCGGCGCCGCTGGCGATGGACGCCTGGTGGAGCGAGGACTGGCAGGCCTCGCTGCCCGCGCGCCGCAACGAGCTGCACGGGCGCGACGCCTGGCCGCTGAACGTGCAGTTCGCCGGCCGCCTCGATGCGCTGCGCGCGCGCCTGCTGCTCGCGGGCTGGCAGGACTACCGCACCGGCGGCTGGCAGGGCCTGCTGCAGACGATGGACAAGGACGCGACGCCGCTCGACCTGCCGGTGCTGCCCTCGATGCACCAGGGCCGCGCGGAGACGATGGTGATGGTGCGGCGCGAACCGGGCGGCGGGCAGATGAAGGTGCTGCGCCTGTGGCACGGGCCGGTCGAGCTGCAGCCGGGCGCGGTGCCGCTGTGGATCGGCAGCGTGCACAAGCTGGAGTTCGCCCAGCGCCTGGACTTCTTCAGCTACTGGCGCGTGATGCCCGGCGAAGACGCCCTGCTCGAACCCCTGCGCGACGACCTCGGCGACCTCGACGCCACCATTGAGACCCGCCGCGACGACCAGCAGCCCGTCCTGCGCGCCCGCGCGCCCTGACCCGCTCCTGCTCCTGCAGGAGCGCCTTCAGGTGCGAATCATTTGCTCTTCGGCCTTTTGGCGCCGGGCTCGCTCGCGGCGAAGGTCCGCCGTACGCGCAGAGGTTTGCCGGGGACGCCGTGAATACGTCCATGTAGGCTTTTCGAAAACGTCCATGTTTTCGAAACCCCGGCAAGATTCCACCCGCGGGGCGTCGCACGAGAAGTCCCCAGGCCGGACCGTCGGAGACAGGGATGTCGACGACGAGCCTACATGGACGTACTTGCGGCGTGTCCGGCCTGGGGACTTCTCGTGCGGCGGCCCGCTGCCGGGAACGCTCCCGGCACCCAGAGAAAAAGATTCGCGCCTGAAGGCGCTCCTACGGCTGCCTATTCGGGTTGGAAGTCGGGCAGGCGGACGATGAGTTGCTGCAGGCGCGCGTGCGGGTCGGGCTCCTGGAGCAGGGCCAGGCGTTCGGTGGGCGCGAGGGGCAGCCAGTCGGCGAGGCGCCAGCCCACCCAGGTGGCGTCGGCGAGCAGGCCCTTGCCGACGCCTTCGTGCTCGATGCCGGCCTTGTCGAGGATGCGCGCCAGCAGCACCGACAGCAGCGCGTGCTCGTCGCGCAGTGGCTGCGGCGCGGGTTCTTCGAGCCACTGCACGTCGCCGAGCACCAGGCCGTCGTCGCGCACGCGGGTGCGCTCGACGCGAAAGCGCCGGCGGCCTTCCACCGTCAGGCCCAGCAGCCCGTCGTCGGTGAGCGAAAAATCCACGATCGCCGCCTCGGTGCCGTGCGTGGCCGGGATGGCCGGCTCGCCCGCCTCGCGGCCGGCCAGGATCAGGCAGATGCCGAAGCCTTCGCCGCTGCGGCCGCAGCGCTTGACCAGGTCGAGGTAGCGCGGCTCGAAGATGCGCAGCGACAGCTGGCCGCCCGGCAGCAGCACCGAGCCAAGCGGGAACAGCGGCAGTTCGGCCAGCGCCACCGCTCAGCCCGCCAGCTGCGCCAGGAAGCGGCGCGGCGCGCCGTCGAAGCCGCCGTTGGACATGAACACGACGTGGTCGCCGGCGCGGCAGCGGCGGGCCAGCGCGGCCAGCAGCGCGTCGGCATCGGGCACGGTTTCGCCCTCGCCGCGCAGCGCCGCCACCACCTTGCCGCCGTCCCAGGCCAGCTCCGGGCGGTGCAGGAACACCACCGCGTCGGCCTGCGCCAGCGAGGGCGCGATCTGGTCGGCGTGCGCACCCAGGCGCATCGAATTGCTGCGCGGCTCCATCGCCACCACGATGCGCGCCGCGCCCACGCGCGCGCGCAGGCCCTCGAGCGTGGTGCGGATGGCGGTGGGATGGTGCGCGAAGTCGTCGTACACGGTGATGCCGGCGCGCTCGCCCAGCACCTCCAGGCGGCGCTTGACGCTGACGAACTCCGACAGCGCCGGGATCGCGCGCGCCATGTCGGCGCCCACCGCATGCGCGGCGGCGATCGCGGCCAGGCCATTCATCACGTTGTGGCGGCCCACCAGCGACCAGCGCACCGTGCCCACGACGGCGCCACGGTGGAGCACGTCGAAGTGGGTGCCGTCGGCGGCGTGCAGGGTCGCGGTCCAGTCGAACCCGCCGTCGAGGCCGAAGGTTTCCACCGGCGTCCAGCAGCCCATGGCCAGCACCTCGGCCAGCGCTTTTTCCTCGCCGTTGACGATCAGGCGGCCGCGGCGCGGCACCGTGCGCACGAGGTGGTGGAACTGGCGCTGGATGGCGGCCAGGTCCGGGAAGATGTCGGCGTGGTCGTACTCGAGGTTGTTGAGGATGGCCACCACCGGCCGGTAGTGCACGAACTTGCTGCGCTTGTCGAAGAAGGCGGTGTCGTACTCGTCGGCCTCGACCACGAATTCGCGGCCGCCGCCGAGGCGGGCCGAGACGCCGAAGTTCTCCGGCACGCCGCCGACCAGGAAGCCCGGGTCGCGGCCGGCGGCCTCGAGCAGCCAGGCCAGGATCGAGGTGGTGGTGGTCTTGCCGTGGGTGCCGGCCACGGCCAGGGTCTCGCGGCCGGGCAGCACGTTCTCGCTCAGCCACTGCGCGCCGGAGATGTAGCGAAGGCCGGCGTCGAGCACGTGCTCCACCGCCGGGTTGCCGCGCGAGAGCGCGTTGCCCACGACGACTTCGTCGGTGCCGTCGGTGATGTGGGCCGGGTCGTAGCCCTTCGAGAGCGTGATGCCCAGCTGCTCGAGCTGGGTGGACATCGGCGGGTACACGGCCTGGTCGCTGCCGTCGACCGCGTGGCCGAGTTCGCGCGCGAGGGCGGCGACGCCGCCCATGAAGGTGCCGCAGATTCCGAGGATGTGCAGCTTCACGGCGGGCCGCGGCCCGTCAGCCGACGTCGGGGGTGGGCGCCAGGGCCTCGACGATGCGCTGGAACACTTCGTCCATCGTGCCCACGCCGTCCAGGTGCACCAGGCGGCCGGACTGGCGGTAGAACTCCACCACCGGCGCGGTCGCCTCGTCGTAGATCTTCAGGCGGTTGCGCACCGCCTCGGGGGTGTCGTCGGCGCGGCCTTCGACCTGGGCGCGGCCGGCGAGGCGGCCGATGAGCAGCTCGGTGTCCACGTCCAGCTGCACCGCCACGTCCACCGGCTGGTGCAGGCGGGCGAGCAGGGTGTCGAGGGCGTTGGCCTGGGCCAGGTTGCGCGGGTAGCCGTCGAGGATGAAGCCGTTGCCGGTGTCGCCGGCGGTCAGGCGCTCCTCGAGCATGCCCAGCACGATTTCATCGGACACCAGGCCACCGGACTCCATCACGGCCTTGGCCTGCAGGCCCAGCGGGGTGCCGGCCCGGACCGCGGCCCGGAGCAGGTCGCCGGTGGAGATGTGCGGCACCTGCAGGTGCTCGCGGAGCCTGGCGGCCTGCGTGCCCTTGCCCGAACCGGGCGCGCCGAGAAGTACCAGTCGCATGCTGCTTGAACCCCTATAAACAAGGACGCACGGCGCCGTCCCGACCCCGTTTGGCTATAGTGGGGCCGCCGACAGGCCGTGCGGACGGTGAAACGCTACTGGCCGGGCCGCGACAAGTCAAACCAAAGGTAGGGAAACCATGGGCAAAGGAACGCTCCTGTACGCACAGTCCGGCGGGGTCACCGCCGTCATCAACGCCACCGCCGGGGCCGTCATCCAGGCCGCCCGGGCCCGCCGGGTCAAGGTCCTGGCCGCCCGCAACGGCATCCTCGGCGTGCTCCGCGAGGAGCTGGTGGACACCTCCAAGGAGACCGCCGCCGCCATCCGCGGCCTGGCCCATACCCCGGGCGGGGCCTTCGGCTCCTGCCGCTACAAGCTCAAGTCGCTCGAAGCCGACGCCGCCAAGTACGCGCGCGTGCTCGAGGTGCTCAAGGCCCACGACGTGCGCTGGTTCCTCTACAACGGCGGCAACGATTCGGCCGACACGGCGCTCAAGCTCTCGCAGCTGGCCAAGGCCTCGGGCTACCCGCTCACCTGCATCGGCGTGCCCAAGACGGTCGACAACGACCTGGTGGTGACCGACTGCTGCCCGGGCTTCGGCTCGGCCGCCAAGTACACCGCCGTCTCGGTGGCGGAGGCCGCGCTGGACGTGGCCGCGATGGCCGACACCTCCACCAAGGTGTTCGTCTACGAAGTGATGGGCCGCCACGCGGGCTGGCTGGCCGCCGCCGCCGGCCTGGCCGGCGAAGGCAAGGACGATGCGCCGCACATCATCCTGTTCCCGGAAGTGCCCTGGGACGAAGCCGCGTTCTTGGCCCGGGTGAAGGCCACGGTCGACCGCGTGGGCCACTGCGTCGTGGTCGTGTCGGAAGGCCTGCACCACGCCGACGGCCGCTTCGTGGCCGACGCCGGCGGCGGCAAGGACGCCTTCGGCCACAGCCAGCTTGGCGGCGTGGGCCCGCTGCTGGCCGGCCTCGTCAAGGACCAGCTGGGCCTGAAGGTGCACTGGACCGTGCCCGACTACCTGCAGCGCTCGGCCCGCCACATCGCCTCCAGGACCGACCTCGCCCACGCCCAGGCCGTGGGCCAGGCCGCGGTGGAGTACGCGCTCAAGGGCCTCAACGGCGTGATGCCGGCGATCGTGCGCACCTCCGACAGCCCTTACCGCTGGAAGGTGGTGCCGGCACCGCTGGCCGACATCGCCAACCGCGAAAAGAAGATGCCCAAGGGTTTCATCCGCCGCGACGGCTACGGCATCACCGCCGCCTGCCGCCGCTACCTGACTCCGCTGGTGCGCGGCGAGGCGCCGCCGCCCTACCGGCCCGACGGGCTGCCGGATTACGTTCGGCTCAAGTTGCAGACCGTGGCGAAGAAGCTGCCCGCCTTCGGCTGAACCGCGCCCCCGGGGACGGACGGCACGGTGACCTCCGGCACTCACGGCCCACCGTGGCCATCCGGAGCATCCGGCAGCCCGCCCGTTGCCCCTGGAGGCCGTCCGTGACACCGCACCGCTTCGTCGCCATCCCCGCCCTCGTCCTGTGCCTGTTGGCCGCCGCCCCTGCGCTGGCGCAATCGGGCACGGGCAACCTCTACCGCGTCACCACCCGGACGGAGATGGTCGGCATGCCCTTCCAGATGCCGGCGCAGACGGTCGAGGTGTGCGGGCCGAAGAACCAGGCCAGCGAAAAGATGGTGCCGCACGACGAGAACTGCACGGTCTCCGACTTCAGGGTCAGCGGCAACAAGTCCAGCTACACCATGACCTGCCGCGGCCAAAACCCGATGACCGCCAAGGGTGAGTTCGAACAGCTCGGCCCCGATGCCTACCGCGGCAAGATGCACATGGTCGGCAGCAGCGACGGCGAACGCATCGAAATGAACATGACGTTCGATGGCAAGAAGATCCGCGACTGCGACTACGCCACCGAATCGCCCGAAGCCCAGGGCAAGGCCATGCTGGCCCGCACCTGCGACGACCTGCTGACCCAGCCCGACCCGGCGGTGTACCTGCAGTTCGCCGGCCCGGACGCGATCTGCACCAGCCACAAGAAGCGCTATTGCGACGCCATGCTGGCCCGGCACGTGACGCCGGCCTACATCCTTGGCGCCGGCCAGAACCTGGCGGCCGCGCCGGCGGGCATGCCCAGCTTCTGGGACGCGTTCGCCGCCTGCGGCATGAGCCGCCAGGCCGCCCTGGCCAAGACTTGCCCGGCGGCCGGCAAGGCGCGCGACTACGCCTTCATCACCGAGTACTGCCCGGACCTGCTGGCCAAGGCCTGCAACGAGGCCGACGTGGCCAGGGACGCCGAGTTCGTGGTGGCCAGCTGCCCGGCCCAGGCCCAGGCGGCCGCCGCGAAGCACTGCGCCGGCCGCGATTTCACGGCCCTGCGCGCCTCGCCGCACGCCGGCTTCTGCAGCCGCTATGCCGCAGGTTCGCTGCAGCAGCGCAACCGCGACGGTGCCCAGCCGGCCGCGCCGGCCGACGAAACCAAGCCGGCCGAGGAGCCGAAGAAGCCGACGTGGCGCGATCGCGTCAGGTCGGCGCGCGACCTCATCGGAGGCTGACGCCGTGCCCTGGCGCTGGCTGCTCGCGGCCGGGCTGGCGCTGGCCGCCGCGCCCGGCGTGCGCGCCGCCGCGCCGACCGACGCCTTCCCCGACATCGCCCGCGCCTACTGGGTGGAGATAGACGGCCGTCCCGCCTGGGCCGGCCAGCCCGACCAGGTGCTGCCGGTGGCCAGCCTGGCCAAGCTGATGGCCGCGCTGGTGCTGGTGGAGGAAGCCAACCTCGACGCCACGCTCGCCACCAGCCGCGCCGCGGCGGCGGCCACCGGCACCCGCCTGGGGCTGCGCGCGGGCGAACGTTTCCTCGCTTCCGACCTGCTGGCCGCGATGCTGGTGCGCTCGGCCAACGATGCCTGCCGTGCGCTGGCCGACTGGCATGGTGGCGGCAGCGATGCCGCCTTCGTCGCGCGCATGAACCAGCGCGCCGCGGAGCTCGGCATGGCCGACACCCGCTTCGCCAACGCCTGCGGCCACGACGCCCCGGGCCAGGGCAGCACGGCACGCGACCTCGCGTTGCTGGCGCGCGCGGTGATGCAGCAGCCGCGGCTGCTCGAGGAGGCCGCTCGCGAGCGCTTCGAATTCGCCTCGCTCGACGGCCGCCGATTCAGCGTGCGCAGCACCAATGCCCTGCTCGGCCAGGTGCCCGGCGCGATCGGCCTCAAGACCGGCTACACGCCGGGCGCCGGCCGCTGCCTGGTGGCGCTGGTCGAGCGCGATGGCCACGAGGTGCTGGCGATCCTCCTGCACGCGCCGGACCGCTGGTGGGACACCGCCGGCCTGATCGAGCTGGCCTTCGACGAGGCCCGGCGGTCGCCGCCTGCGCCACGATGACGCCGCTTTCGCCGCGTGCCCGCGTTTTCGGCGCGCTCACCCTGCTCGCCGCGGTGGCGCTGGCCTACTTCAATGCGCTGGCCGGTCCGTTCCAGTTCGACGACTACCACGTCATCGTCGACGAACCGCGGGTGCACGGGCTGGCGGCCTGGTGGCAATCCATGCCGGGCATCCGGCCGCTGCTGAAACTCTCGTACGCGCTCAACTGGGCGGTGGCGCCGGACGCGGCGGCCTTCCATGCCTTCAACCTGCTCGTGCACGCCGCGAACGTGCTGCTGGCCTGGGCCGTGGCGCGCCACTGGCTGGCGCGGCTGGCGCCGGAGCGCACCGCCGCGTCGGCGGCCTGGTGGGTGGCGCTGCTGTTCGCGCTGCACCCGGCGGCCACCGAGGCCGTGACCTACATCAGCGGGCGCTCGGTGTCGCTGATGGCGATGTTCTGGCTGGCCTCGATGCTGGCCTTCCTCGAGGGCGAGCGCCGCGCCCTGCCCTGGCTGTCGCGGGCGGTGTCGCCCCTGCTGTTCGCCCTGGCGCTGGGCGTGCGCGAAACCGCGCTCACGCTGCCGCTGGCGCTGGCGCTGCTGGCCTGGTTCGGCGGCGCCGGCCCGCGTGATTCGCTGCGCGGGCTGGGCGGGCATGCCCTGGTGCTGGCGCTGGCCGCGGCCGCGGCGCTGCTGCTGCCGGGCTACGAGCGCTTCTTCGCCCACAGCGCCGGCACGCGCGACCCCGGCGCGCAGGTGCTGGCCCAGACCGTGGCGCATGCACACCTGTTCGTCCATACATTGTTTGGCCTGCGCACCAACCTCGACCCCGACCTGCGCCTGCCGGCTGGCTTCGATGCCGTCGCCTTGGGCACGGTCGCCGCGATGACCTCGGCGGCCCTGCTGGCGCTCATGTCGCGCCGGCGTTGGCCATGGCTTGGCTTCGCCATCGCCTGGTATGCACTGCAGCTGGCGCCGACCAACTCGCTGCTGCCCCGCTTCGACCTCGCCAACGACCGCCACCTCTACCTCGCATTGCCCGGCGTGGCCATGGCGGTGGTGGTGGCCCTGCTCGGTCGCGGCTGGCGGCCGGCGGGACAGGCCGCGCTGCTCGCGCTGGCGTGCTGGATGGGCCTGCTCAGCCATCGCCGCAACGACGACTGGCGCAGCGAGCTGGCGCTCTGGCAGGCCACCGTGCGGGACTCGCCGGCCAAACCGCGGGCCTGGGTGAACCTGGGCTGGGCGCTCCAGCAGGCCGGCGACGAGGCCGGTGCGCGCGCGGCCTATGCCTGCGCGCTGAAGCTCGAGCCGGGCCACGCACAGGCCCGGGTGAACCTGGCGGTGCTGGGCCCCGGCCCCGGAAGCGGGCCCCCGCCGGACTGCTAGGGCCGCGGGCCCATCGCGCCATTTCGCGGCGCCCGGGGGGTCTGTGGCTTCACCCCCGGCCTTCGGACATACTCGGGAAGGGCGGCCGGTCGGCCGCTTACGTTTGTTCGCTGTTTGACTCTGGGGAGGGTTGGCATGTTTGAGCAGTACGGACTACATCTCGCGATCGCCTGTGCGGTGGTCGCCATCCTTTACGGCATCGTGGTCGCGAAGTGGATCGTCGGCCAGCCGGCCGGCAACGAACGCATGCAGCAGATCGCCGCGGCGATCCAGGAAGGCGCGGGTGCCTACCTGCGGCGCCAGTACCTGACCATCGCCATCGTCGGCGTGGTGCTGTTCCTGCTCATCGGCTTCCTGCCGGCGCTGGGCTGGCCCACGGCGATCGGCTTCGCGATCGGCGCCATCCTGTCGGGCGCGGCCGGCTTCATCGGCATGTTCGTCTCCGTGCGCGCCAACGTGCGCACCGCGCAGGCGGCCACGGTGGGCCTCAATGAAGCGCTCAACGTCAGCTTCAAGGGCGGTGCCATCACCGGCATGCTGGTCGTCGGCCTGGGCCTGCTGGGCGTGGCCGGCTACTTCTGGTTCGTCTCGGGCGGCAGCGCCGCCGACGGTGCCTCGGTGAACGCGGCCCTGCAGCCGATGATCGGCCTGGCCTTCGGTTCCTCGCTGATCTCGATCTTCGCGCGCCTGGGCGGCGGCATCTTCACCAAGGGCGCCGACGTCGGCGCCGACCTGGTGGGCAAGGTCGAGGCCGGCATTCCCGGCATGGCCGCCGACCTGTTCGAGACCTACGCGGTGACGGTGATCGCGGCGATGCTCATCGCCGGCATCTACTTCAGCGACTACGGCTGGAACGGCGTGCTCTACCCGCTGGTGCTGGGCGCGGTGTCCATCGTCGCCTCGATCATCGGCACCTTCTTCGTGAAGGTGAGCGCGGGCGGCAAGATCATGAACGCGCTCTACCGCGGCCTGGCGGTGTCGGGCGTGCTGGCGGCGGTGGCGTTCTATTTCGTCAGCACCGAACTCTTCGCCGACGCGCTGGCGATGCCGCTGTTCTGGTGCGCGCTGATCGGCCTGGCCCTGACGGCGGCGATGGTGGTGATCACCGAGTACTACACCTCCACCGAGTATGCCCCTGTCCAGCAGGTGGCCAAGGCCTCGGAAACCGGACACGGCACCAACGTCATCGCCGGCCTGGCCGTCTCGATGAAGTCGACCGCGGCGCCGGTGCTGGCCGTGGCCCTGGCGATCTGGAGCTGCTACGAGCTGGCGGGCCTGTTCGGCATCGCCATCGCGGCGACGTCGATGCTGTCGATGGCGGGCATGATCGTGGCGCTCGACGCGTACGGCCCGATCACCGACAACGCCGGCGGCATCGCCGAGATGTCGGGCATGGACAAGGAGATCCGCAAGACCACCGACGCCCTGGACGCCGTGGGCAACACCACCAAGGCGGTGACCAAGGGCTATGCGATCGGTTCGGCGGGCCTGGCCGCGCTGGTGCTGTTCGCCGACTACGCGCACAAGCTCAACGAGAAGACCGCGGCCGCCGGCGAGGCGGTCAACTTCTCGATCGACCGCCCGGACGTGCTGATCGGCCTGCTGATCGGCGGCCTGATCCCCTACCTGTTCGGCGCCTACGCCATGCAGGCCGTGGGCCGCGCCGCCGGCGCGGTGGTGGAGGAAGTGCGCCGCCAGTTCCGCGACATCAAGGGCATCATGGATGGCACCGGCAAGCCGGAGTACGACAAGGCCGTCGACCTGCTGACCAAGGCGGCCATCCGCGAGATGATCCTGCCCTCGATGCTGCCGCTGTTCGTGCCGGTGCTGGTGGGCCTCATCCTCGGCCCGGCGGCGCTGGGCGGCCTGCTGATGGGCACCATCGTGACCGGCCTGTTCGTGGCCATCTCGATGTGCACCGGTGGCGGCGCCTGGGACAACGCCAAGAAGTACATCGAGGAAGGCCACCACGGCGGCAAGGGCAGCGAGGCCCACAAGGCCGCGGTCACCGGCGACACCGTCGGCGACCCGTACAAGGACACCGCCGGCCCGGCCGTGAACCCGCTGATCAAGGTCACCAACATCGTGGCCCTGCTGCTGATCCCGCTGCTGTAAGCGGGCTCGCAGGCTGGAAACAACGAAGCCCCGGGAAACCGGGGCTTCGCTGTTGTGGGGACAGGCGCCCTTAAGAAAGGGGGTCAGGTTCACTTCTGAGAAGTGAACCTGACCCCCTTTCTTGAGGGAATGAGCCGGGGCCCACGTTTCGCGCAGCGAATCGTGGGAGGTCTGAGCGAATAGCTCAGATCTGCGGGACTTCCTGGAGCAGGAGGATCAGCGCGTCGCGAACCCTGCGCCGCAGGTCCACGAACAGCGCGTCCACCGCCTCGGTCTGCAGCTGCGGGTCCTCGAGGTGCTCGAGGGCGTGGCAGGCGTCCACCAGGTTGGTGGCGCCCATGGCCAGGGCGGCCGAGCGCAGGTAGTGGGCGGCCTTGCCCAGGGCGTCGGCGTCGCCGGCGGCCTGGGCGGCTTCCATCTTCTTCACCAGGTCGGGCGCCTCGTGCACGAACATGCGCACGAACTCGCTGAAGGCACCGGGCCGGTCGCGGTCGAGCATGCGCAGCAGTTCCAGTGCCTTCGGGTCGAGCAGGGATTGGGCTGCCATGGCGTGCTCTTCCGGGGGGCCAGTGGCCATTCTCGCCGCTGCCCAAGGCCCTGCCTAGCCCCCAATTTCTCGGGCCCTGCCACGGAGGGTGTATCCTTGCGCCCCCCACAAAGCCCTCCCCCGGGCGGATTCAGGAGTTTTTCCCCATGGCCCTAGACCTGGTGCCCACCGGCCGCGACGTGCCGAACGAAATCAACGTCGTCATCGAGATCCCCAAGGACGCCGAGCCCGTCAAGTACGAGGTCGACAAGGCCACCGGCGCCATCTTCGTGGACCGCATCCTGTCCACGCCCATGCGCTACCCCTGCAACTACGGCTACGTGCCCAAGACCCTGTGCGGCGACGGCGACCCGGTGGACGTGCTGGTGATCCTGCCGCTCACCCTGATCCCGGGCTCGGTCATCCGCTGCCGTCCGGTGGGCCTGCTGAAGATGAAGGACGAGGCCGGCGAAGACACCAAGCTGCTGGCCGTGCCGGTGGACAAGGTGTTCTCGGGCTATTCGCACATCCACGACATCGACCAGGTCAGCCAGCACTGGCTCGACCGTATCGGCCACTTCTTCGAGCACTACAAGGACCTGGAGAAGGGCAAGTGGGTCAAGCTCGACGGCTGGGAGGGCGCCCAGGCGGCCCGCCAGGAAATCGTCGACTCGGTGCAGCGCTTCAACGACAGCCCCGAGAAGCTCAACTACTGAGCCCCACGCTCAGCCGAGCCGGCGCCGGCAGGTGAACCGGGCCTCGAGCACCAGCCGGCCGGTGGCGGGGTCCGCTGCCAGCCGTTCGGGCGAGGTGATGTCGGGCGCGTGCCAGCGCCCGCCGTCGAAGACCACCAGCCGGTTGTAGCGCGCCGGCACCCGTGCCGCGTCCTCGTCGTCGAGCAGGGGTGCGGCGGGGAACACCAGCCCGCCGGTGGCCGGGTCTTCGGAAAGAAACAACACCGCCACCGCCGTGCCCTGCCCCGGCTCGGCCGCGGATGCGCGCACCGGCGCCAGCGGCGGCGCCGTGGCCAGCGAGAGCCAGCCCTGGGTGGCGAGCACGCGCCGGAAGCCGAGCCGGTCGCGCAGGTGCTCCGAGAAGAACTGCCCCAGCGGCGCCAGCAGCGGACCGGGCAGCGCGATGCGCTGCACCGGGTAGCCCGCCAGCGGGTCCGGGCGGAAGCCCTCCGCATGCCGTACGCCGGTGTTGCGCCAGCGCGCCGGCACCTCGAGCGCGTCGTCGATGACGAAGGCCGTGGCCCCGCCGGGCAAGGCCAGGGCCTCGATGCTCGGACGGGGCTTGAACACGGCGGCTACCTCATTCGCGGTGGTACACCTGCGCGCCCTGGGCGCGGAACTCGGCCGCCTTCTCGGCCAGGCCTTCCTCCAGCGCCCGGGCCTCGTCGGCGACCCCCTTGCCGGCAGCATACTCGCGCACGTCCTGGGTGATCTTCATCGAGCAAAAGTGCGGGCCGCACATCGAGCAGAAGTGGGCCACCTTGTGCGCGTCCTTGGGCAGGGTCTCGTCGTGGTATTCACGCGCCCGCTCCGGGTCCAGGCCCAGGTGGAACTGGTCTTCCCAGCGGAACTCGAAGCGGGCCTTGCTGAGCGCGTTGTCGCGGGCCTGGGCAGCCGGATGGCCCTTGGCCAGGTCGGCGGCGTGGGCGGCGATGCGGTAGGCCATCAGGCCCTCGCGCACGTCGGCCTTGTTGGGCAGGCCCAGGTGCTCCTTGGGCGTGACGTAGCAAAGCATGGCGGTGCCGAACCAGCCGATCATGGCCGCGCCGATGGCGCTGGTGATGTGGTCGTAACCCGGCGCGATGTCGGTGGTCAGCGGGCCGAGCGTGTAGAACGGCGCCTCGCCGCACTCGCGCAGCTGCTTGTCCATGTTTTCCTTGATCAGCTGCATCGGCACGTGGCCGGGGCCTTCGATCATGGTCTGCACGTCGTGCTTCCAGGCAATCTTCGTGAGCTCGCCCAGGGTCTCGAGCTCGCCGAACTGGGCGGCGTCGTTGGCGTCGGCGATCGAGCCCGGGCGCAGGCCGTCGCCCAGCGAGAAGCTGACGTCGTAGGCCTTCATGATTTCGCAGATTTCCTCGAAGTGCGTGTAGAGGAAATTCTCCTTGTGGTGCGCCAGGCACCACTTGGCCATGATCGAGCCGCCGCGGCTGACGATGCCGGTCACGCGTTTCGCGGTGAGTGGCACGTAGCGCAGCAGCACGCCGGCGTGGATGGTGAAGTAGTCCACGCCCTGCTCGGCCTGTTCGATGAGCGTGTCGCGGAAGATCTCCCAGGTCAGCTCCTCGGCCTTGCCGTCCACCTTCTCCAGGGCCTGGTAGATCGGCACCGTGCCGATCGGCACCGGCGAGTTGCGGATGATCCACTCGCGGGTTTCGTGGATGTGCTTGCCGGTGCTCAGGTCCATCACCGTGTCGGCGCCCCAGCGGATGGCGTAGACCAGTTTCTCCACTTCCTCGGCGATGCCCGAGGACACCGCGGAGTTGCCGATGTTGGCGTTGACCTTGGTCAGGAAGTTGCGGCCGATGATCATCGGCTCGATTTCCGGGTGGTTGATGTTGGCCGGGATGATGGCGCGGCCGCGGGCGACCTCGTCGCGCACGAATTCGGGCGTGATGAGCCTGGGCAGGTTGGCGCCGAAGGACTCGCCGGCGTGCTGGCGCAGCAGGTGCGCCTCGCGGATGGCCTCGATGCGCTGGTTCTCGCGGATGGCGATGTATTCCATCTCCGGCGTGATGATGCCGCGGCGCGCGTAGTGCATCTGGCTGACGTTGCGGCCGGCCAGGGCGCGGCGCGGCGGGCGCAGGCCGGCGAAGCGCACGGCGTCGAGCCTGGGGTCGGCGGCGCGGGCGCGGCCGAACTCGCTGCTCAGGCCTTCGAGCGGGGCGCAGTCGCCGCGCTCGGCGATCCAGGCCGCGCGCAGGGCCGGCAGGCCGGTGGCGAGGTCGATGCGCGCGTCCGGGTCGGTGTACGGGCCCGAGGTATCGTAGACGGTGAAGGGCGCGTTCGGCTCCTGGATGCCGTACATGCGCGGCGTCGGCGAAAGCGCGATCTCGCGCATCGGCACCTTCAGGTCGGGGCGCGAACCTTCGACGTGGACCTTGCGCGAGCCCGGGATCGGGCGGGTGACTTCCTCGGAGAGCTGCTGGGCCTGGCGCAGCAGCTCGGTGGGCAGGGCATTCATGGCATTCGTCCTTTGCGCGCGCCCCCGGCGGGGGCGCTGGAACGAAGCGGCGGCGCCGGGCGCAGGCGCGGGGCCGGCACCACGAAGCTTCCCTACGCCGGTATCAACCGGATCAGGTTCAAAGGGTATGTCTCAGCCCGCATCCCGCCGGGCACCCCCGCTTCCGGCCGCCATTGAACCACGTTCGCCGCCGGCCGGGGAGCACTCCCGCGCCGGTCAGGCGCGGGCGGGGTTGGGGACGCGGAACCAGGCGGCGTAGAGCGCCGGCAGGAACAGCAGGGTCAGGGCGGTGGCGACGATCAGGCCGCCCATGATGGCCACGGCCATCGGGCCGAAGAACACGCTGCGCGAGAGCGGGATCATGGCCAGCACCGCCGCCAGGGCCGTGAGCACGATCGGGCGGAAGCGGCGCACCGTCGCGTCCACCACCGCGCGGGCCGGCGGGCTGCCGGCGGCGATGTCCTGCTCGATCTGGTCCACGAGGATCACCGAATTGCGCATGATCATGCCGCTGAGCGCGATCGTGCCCAGCATCGCCACGAAGCCGAACGGCACCCGGAACACCAGCAGGAACAGCACCACGCCGATCAGCCCCAGCGGCGCCGTCAGCGCCACCATCAGGGTGCGCGGGAAGCTGCGCAGCTGCAGCATCAGCAGGGTGATCACCACGAACACGAACAGCGGCACGCCGGCCGCGACCGAGCGCGAGCCGCGGCCCGAGTCCTCCACCGTGCCGCCGGTCTCGAGCAGGTAGCCCGGCGGCAGCGCGGCGCGGATGGCCTCGAGTTCCGGGAGGATCTGCGCCGTCACGCTCGGCGGCGTCACTTCGCCGTAGATGTCGGCGCGCACCGTCACCGTCGGAAGGCGGTTGCGGTGCCAGATGATGCCGTCCTCGAAGCCGTGCTCGAGCGTGGCGATCTGCGACAGCGGCACCGACCGGCCATCGCCGGCCGGCACCGCCAGGCTGCCCAGCAGCGACAGCCGCTCGCGCTCCTCGGCCGGGCCGCGCAGCAGGATCTCGATCTGCTCGTTGCCCTCGCGGTAGGTGCTCACCGTGGTGCCCGAGAGCGAACCGCGCAGGAAGGCCGCCACCTGCGCCGAACTCACGCCCAGCACGCGCGCGCGTTCCTGGTCGATCTGCAGGCGCACCACCTTGCTCGGCTCGTCCCAGTCGAGGTTGACGTTGGTGACGTGCGGGTTGGCGCGCACGCGCGCGGCCACCTCGCGCGCCAGGCGCCGCACCTCGTCCACGTGCTCGCCCGAGACGCGGAACTGGATCGGGAAGCCCACCGGCGGCCCGTTCTCCAGGCGCTGCACGCGCGCCTGCACGTCGCTGAAGCGCTCGTCGAACAATTCAATCAGCCAGCCACGCAGCCGCTCGCGCGCCTCGATGTCGGGCGTGAGGATGACGAACTGGGCGAAGTTGGCCTGCGGCAGCTTCTGGTCCAGCGGCAGGTAGAAGCGCGGGCTGCCCGAACCGACGTAGGCGACGTAGCTCTCCACGTCCTCCTGGTCCTTCAGCGCCGCCTCCAGCCGCGCCGCCACCTGCTCGGTGGCCTGCAGCGAGGAACCCTCCGAGAGCTCCAGGTCCACCATCAGCTCCAGCCGCGTCGAGGACGGGAAGAACTGCTGCGGCACGAAGCGGAACATCGCCACGCTCAGCGCGAACGCCGCCACCGTCACCGCGATCACCAGGCCGCGGTGGCGCACGCACCACACCACCGTCGCGCGCACGCGCTGGTAGAAGGGCGTGGTGTAGGGATCATGGTGCTTGCCGCCGCCGCCCACCGGCTTGGGATCAGGCAGCAGCTTGTCGCCCAGGTAGGGGATGAACACCACGGCCGCTATCCACGACACGATCAGCGCGATCGTCACCACCTGGAAAATGGAGCGCGTGTATTCGCCCGTGCTCGAAGCGGCCGTGGCAATGGGCAGGAAGCCCGCCGCCGTCACCAGGGTGCCGGTGAGCATCGGGAAGGCGGTCGACTTCCACATGAAGGCCGCCGCGCGCAGGCGGTCGTAGCCCTGTTCCATCTTCACCGCCATCATCTCGACCGCGATGATGGCGTCGTCCACCAGCAGGCCCAGCGCCAGCACCAGGGCACCGAGCGAAATCTTGTGCAGTCCGATGTCGAAGTAGTCCATCACCGCGAAGGTCATCGCCAGGACCAGCGGGATCGACAGCGCCACCACCAGGCCGGTGCGGAAGCCGAGCGAGAAGAAGCTCACCACGAGCACGATGATCACCGCCTCGGCCAGCACCCGCACGAACTCGGACACGCCGCTGCGCACGGCCTTGGGCTGGTCGGACACCTTGGCCAGGGTCATGCCCACCGGCAGGTCCTGCTGCAGGCGCGCGAACTCGGCGTCGAGCACTTCGCCCAGGCGGATGATGTCGCCGCCGTTGCGCATGGCCACGGCGATGCCGATGGCGTTTTCGCCCATGAAGCGCATGCGCGGCGCCGCCGGATCGGCGAATCCGCGGTGGACCTCGGCCACGTCGCCGAGGCGGAAGCTGCGGTCGCCGACGCGGATGGGGAAGTCGCGGATCTCCTCCACGCTGTCGAAGCGCCCCGACACCCGCAGCTGCACGCGGTCGGTGGGCGTTTCGAAGAAGCTGGCCGGCGCCACCGCGTTCTGCTCGTCGATGGCCCGCTGCACCCGCTCCAGCGGCACGCCGAGCGTGGCGAGCTTGGTGTTCGACAGCTCGATCCAGATCTTTTCGTCCTGCAGGCCGACCAGCTCGATCTTGCCCACGTCGGGCACGCGGTGCAGCTCGAGTTCGATGCGCTCGGCGTAGTCCTTCAGCGTGGCGTAGTCGAAGCCCTCGCCGGTGAGCGCGTAGATGTTGCCGAAGGTGTCACCGAACTCGTCGTTGAAGAACGGCCCCACCACGCCCTGCGGCAGCGTGTGGCGGATGTCGCCCACCTTCTTGCGCACGTCGTACCACAGCGCCGGCAGCTCGCTGGACACCATCGAGTCGCGAGACATCAGCATCACCAGGCTCTCGCCGGCGCGCGAGTAGGAGCGCACGAACTCGTAGCGCCCGGTCTCCATCACTTCCTTCTCGATCTTGTCGGTGACCTGGCGCGCCACCTCCTCGGCCGTCGCGCCCGGCCACATCGTGCGCACCACCATCACCTTGAAGGTGAAGGGCGGGTCCTCGGACTGGCCCAGGTTCTGGTAGCTCGAGATGCCCAGCAGCGCGAGCACCAGCATGGCGTAGAGCACCAGCGAGCGATTGCGCAGCGCCCACTCGGAAAGGTTGAAACGGCTGTCCATGGCGACCTCAGTCCGCGCTGGCGGCAGTGAGCTGCAGCGGGCGGTTCTCGTCGTCTATCGGCCGCACCTTCTGGCCCTCGAGCAGCAGGTGCACGCCGGCGGCCACCACCCACTCGCCCGGCTGCAGGCCGGCGGTCACCGGTACGCCGGATTCGCCGTAGGCGCCCACCTGCACCGGCCGCAGCGACACCGTCAGCGCCGCCGGGTCGACCACCCACAGCGCCGCGGCGCCGTCCTTTTCGTACAGCGCCGACAGCGGCACCGTCACCACCGCGTGGTCGCCGCCGTTGGCGTAGACGCGGGCGCTCTGGCCGAGGTCCACGACCGCGTCGCCCGGGTCGAAGGCCACGCGGGCGGCGAAGGTGCGCGCCTGCGGGTCGGCCGCCGGCGCGATCTCGCGCAGCTGGCCGGGGAAACGCTGGCCCGGCAGCGACCACAGCTCGACCACCAGCGGCCGGCCCACCGCGAAGGCCGAAGCCTCGCGCTCGGGAATGGAGATGGCCACTTCGCGCGGGCCGTCCTCGGCCAGCACGAAAACGCTCTGGCCCGCGGCCACGACCTGCCCGGCTTCGGCCAGGCGCTGCGCGACCAGGCCGTCCGCGGGCGCGCGCAGCACCGCGTAATCGGCCTGGTTCACCGACACCCGGGCCTGGGCGCGGGCCTGGCGCACGCGTGCTTCGGCGGCGTCGTACTGCGACTTGCGCGCATCAAAGAGCGAGCGGCTGACCAGCTGCTGGTCGAGCAGCTGCTGGTAGCGGTCGAGCTCGGACTTCGCCAGCGCCAGGTCGGCTTCGGCGGAGGCCAGCTGGGCTTGCGCCGCCTCGCGCTGCAGGGCCACGTCGGAGGCGTCGAGCTCGGCCAGGGCCTGGCCCGCTTTCACCCGCTCGCCGACCTCGGCCTGGCGACGCGCGATCTTGCCGCCGATGCGGAAGGCCAGCGCCGGCTCGTGCCGCGCCCGCACTTCGCCGGCGTAGGCCGTGGGCGCCGCGCCCTGGGCGCTGGCCTGCACCACCCAGGCCGGCCGCGCCGGCGCTTCGGTGTCGGCGTCGCCGCCGCAGCCCGAAAGCAGGGCCAGCAGGCCCGCCGACAGGATCCAGCGTCGCGTGGAAAAGGTGGTCATGGCGGCGGTGCCCGGATTGAATTGAGCGGATGGTAGCTTTACCATACTCGCCAGTTCAATAATCACTTTGCGTTGACATGACCGAGCCCAGCCCCCGGGTCTCCCCGGGCCGCCCGAAGGACCTGGAAAAGCGCGCCGCCATCCTCGATGCGGCCAAGGCGCTGTTCCTGGCCCGCGGCTACGAGGGCACGGCCATGGACGCGGTGGCCCAGGCCGCCGGCGTGTCCAAGCTGACCGTCTACAGCCACTTCCAGGACAAGGAGACCCTGTTCGTGGAGGCGGTGAAGGCCAGCTGCGAGGACCTGCTGCCGGCCGACCTGTTCGACGTGCACTTCCAGGGCCCGATCCGCCAGCAGCTGCTGCGCATCGGCCGCGCCCTGTTCCGCCTGATCACCTCCGACGAGGCCATCGCCGTGCACCGGATCATGGGCCAGCCCATGCCCGAGGGCGCCGCCCTGCCCCAGCTGTTCTGGGACGCCGGTCCGCGCCGCATCCAGGAGGCCTTCGCCGGCTTCCTTCGCGCCGAGGCCGAGGCCGGCGAGCTGGCCGTGCGCGACTGCGAGCTGGCCGCGCAGCAGTTCTTCGCCCTGCTCAAGGGCGAGTGCCACGCCCGCCTGCTGTGCGGCTGCCCCGCCACCCTGGCCGGCGACGCGCTCGACCGTCACCTCGCGGCGACGGTGGACATGTTTCTTCGTGCCTACGGCCCGGTGCGCGCATGAAGCCTGAACCGGGCCACCGTTGTCAGTCGGTCTCAGTGACCAATGGCACTACGGAGGCCTTCGCGCCCCCCGCATCCTTTGCGCAACCCGGCCCCGGGCGTAGAATTGTCGGCCTTGTGATTCAAGGATTTAGCCGTAATGACCATTGACTTCCAGCAGGCCCGTTTCGCCATGGTCGAACAGCAGGTTCGGCCCTGGGACGTGCTCGACCCGCGCGTGCTCGAAACCCTGATGACGGTGCGCCGCGAGGACTTCGTGCCCACGCGCCACCGCAAGCTGGCCTTCGCCGACCTGCCGCTGCCGCTCGAGCACGGCGAGGTGATGATGAAGCCGGTGGTCGAAGGCCGCCTGCTGCAGGCCCTGGCGCTGGACCCCAGCGACGAGGTGCTGGAAGTGGGCACCGGTTCGGGCTTCGTCACCGCCTGCCTGGCCAGGCTCGCCCGCGAGGTCACCAGCATCGACCGCCACGCCGACTTCACCGAGCGCACCCGCGCCCGCCTGGTCGCCGACGGCGTCACCAACGTGCGGCTCGAGACCGCCGACGTGTTCACCTGGCAGCCTGGCCGCCAGTTCGACGCCATCTGCATCACCGGCGCGGTGGCCACGAACCCCGAGCGCTTCGCCGAGTGGCTGCGCCCGGGCGGCCGCCTGTTCGTCATCCACGGCCAGTCGCCGGTGCAGGAAGCGATCCTGATCACCCGCGACGGCGACGGTTTCCTCCGCGAAAGCCTGTTCGAGACCGACGTGCCCTACCTGCACGGCGCCGAGCCGGCCCCGCAGTTCACCCTTTGATACCAGGACCCTCCCCATGCGCCTGAGCCTTCGTCCCCTTGCCTTCGCCATCGCACTCGCCGGTCTGTCCGGCGCCGCTTCGGCCGCCGACCTGATGGAGGCCTATGAGCAGGCCCGCCAGTCCGACCCGCAGCTGCAGGCCGCCGAGTCGCGCAGCCTCGGCCAGCGCGAGGGCGTGGTGCAGAGCCGCGCCAACCTGCTGCCGCAGATCAGCGGCGACGTGAGCTGGAGCCGCACCCGCTCCGAGAGCAGCGGCTCGCAGGCCTTCGGCTCCGTGGTGCAGCCGCCGAGCGAATCCGAGAGCGAGTCCACCTCGCGCGGCTGGGGCGTCAGCCTGCGCCAGAGCCTCTACGACCACGGCAACTACACCCGCCTCGACGCCGCCAAGGCGCGCGCGGCGCAGTCCGAGGCCGAGTACAAGGCCGCCCAGGACGCGCTGATCGTCCGCGTGGCCGACGCCTACTTCAACGTGCTCACCGCCATCGAGACCCTGGCCTCCTCGCGCGCCGAGGAGCGCTCGGTCAAGCGCCAGCTCGACCAGGCCGAAAAGCGCCTGGAAGTGGGCCTGGCCCCGATCACCGACGTGCACGAGGCCCGCGCCCGCTACGACTCGGCGCGCGCCAACGCCATCGCCGCCGGCACCGCGCTCGACGACGCCCGCGAAGCCCTGGCCGAAATCACCGGCACGCCGGTCGAGAACCTGCGCGGCCTGGCGCCCGACTACAAGCCGGCCGACCCGACCGAGCTGATCAACCAGGACTGGGTCGCCACCGCGATGGAGAACAACCCCACGCTGCTCGCCCGCGAGCTGGCCCTGGCCGCCGCCGAGAAGGACGTGCAGACCGCCCGCACCGGCCACCTGCCCTCGCTGGGCCTGACCGCCAGCTACAACGACGGCACCGGCTACGGCACCAACGACGTATTCGCGCCGGTCGCCAGCTCGACCTCGTTCGACAACGGCTCGGTGCGCAAGACCGTGGGCGTCACGCTGAGCGTGCCGCTCTACGCCGGCGGCGCCGTGCAGTCGGGCGTGCGCCAGGCCGTGCACGGCCGCGACGCGGTGGCCGACCAGCTCGAGCAGGAGCGTCGCGCCGTCACCCGCCTCACCCGCAACGCCCAGCGCTCGCTCGCGGCCGGCACGGCCGAGGTCGAGGCGCGCCGCCTCTCGGTGGTGTCGGCCCAGGCCGCGTACGAGGCCAGCGAGGCCGGCCTGGAAGTCGGTACCCGCACCATCGTCGATGTGCTGATCAGCCAGCAGGCGCTGTTCCAGGCGCAGCGCGAGTACGCCCGCGCCCGCCACGCCTTCCTGGTGAACACGCTGCGCCTGAAGCAGGCCGGCGGCACCATCGCGCTCGAGGACCTGCAGGCGGTGAACGCCGCGCTGGTGGCCGACGCCGAGGCCGCCCTGGCCGAGTTCGACGGCGCGCAGTAAGCGCCGCGCGGGCCGGCGCCGCTAGCGCCGGCCCGCCAGGACCTCGTCGGCGAGGTCCAGGGTGCGCGCCACGGCGCCGCCCAGTTCAGCCACCGCGCGACGCGAGGCGTCGCCCCTCTCCCGGCGAGCCGCCGGATCCCGCAGCAAATGCCTCACCGCCGCCGCCATCGCGTCGGCGTCGTCGACCTGCTGCAGGCCGCCGGCCTCGCGCAGGTGCCGGGTGACGTCCTTGAAGTTGAAGGTGTGCGGGCCGACCACGCTGGGCACGCCCAGCGCCGCCGGTTCGAGCACGTTGTGGCCGCCCACCTCGCACAGGCTGCCGCCGACGAAAGCCACGTCGGATGCGGCATAGAAACCCATCAGCTCGCCAATCGTGTCCACCACGAACACCTGCGTGCCGGCGCCGGGCAGGCCCTCGCCGCTGCGCGTGGCCACCTCAAGCCCCGCGTCCCGCGCGGCGGCCGCCACCGGGCCGAAGCGCTCGGGATGGCGCGGCGCCCACAGCAGCAGCGCGTCGGGCTGCGTGGACAGGAGGGCCTGGTGCGCGGCGATCACCGCCGCCTCTTCCGGCGCGTGCGTGCTGGCGGCCATCCACACCGGGCGCGCGCCGCCCCAACCCGCACGCCAGGCCTGCGCCTGCACGTCGAGGCCCGGCGCCAGCGGCAGGTCGTACTTGAGGTTGCCGGTGACGACGATGCGCGCCGGGTCGGCGCCCAGGCGCTCGAGCCGCGCGGCGTCGGCGCGCGACTGCGCCGCCACCAGGTCCACCGTGCGCATCACCAGCCGCACCAGCGCGCGCACCGGCAGGTAGCCGCGCAGCGAACGCTCGGACAGGCGCGCGTTCACCATCACCAGCGGGATGCCGCGGCGCTCGCACTCGACGTAGAGGTTGGGCCAGATCTCGGTTTCGACGATCACCGCCAGCGCCGGCCGCGCGCGGTCGAGGAAGCGGCGCACGATGCTGCGCAGGTCGTAGGGCACGTACACGTGGTGCACGCGCTCGCCCCACAGCGCGCGCACGCGCTCGGAGCCGGTAGGCGTGATGGTGGTCACCAGCACCGGCCGCTCCGGATGGCGCGCGAGCAGGCCATCCACCAGCGGCCGCGCGGCGATCACCTCGCCCACCGAAACGGCGTGCACCCAGAGCGTGTCGTGCAGGTCGAGCTGGCCCTCGAGCCAGCCGTAGCGTTCGCTCCAGCGGCGCAGGTACTCGCGCTGGCGCAGGCCGCGCCAGATCAGGTGGTAGAGCGTGACCGGGAAGGCCAGTCGCAGGACCAGGCCGTAAAGACCCAGCAGCATCCGCTGGCCGAAGCTCAGTTGCATGGCGGGCAGGATACCCGAGCCGGGCCGCGGCGCGCCGGCGCCAGCGGCTAGAATGGCGCTCGCATGGCCACGCCCGACCTGCCCCCGCCGCCGCTTTCGCCCCGCACCTGGCCGGGCTGGCTGGCCGTGGGCCTGGGCTGGACGATCGCGCGCTGGCCCTGGTGGCTGCAGCGCCGCGTCGGCCCCGTGCTGGGCCGCGCGCTGCTGTGGCTGCTGCCCTCGCGCCGGCGCGTGGCCGAAGCCAACCTGCGCATCTGCTTCCCGGACATGGACGACGCCGCGCGCGCGGCGCTGCTGCGCACCAACTTCGAGTCGCTGGGCCTGGGTCTGTTCGAATTCCTGCGTGCCTGGTGGGGCCGGCTGGCGCCGGTGGACCGCGGCTTCGAGATCACCGGGCTCGGGCACCTGGCCGCGGCGCGCGCCGGTGGCCGCGGCGTGATCCTGGTGTCGGCGCACTTCACCACGCTGGAGGTGTGCCTGCGCCTGCTGTGCCAGCACATCGAGCTGGGCGCGATGTACCGCCCGCACGAGGGCGCGCTGGAGTGGGCCGTCAAGCGCGGCCGGCTGCGCCACGCCAAGGCCATGTTCGCGCGCGACGAACTGCGCCCGGCCATCCGCCACCTCAAGCAGGGCGGCGTGCTGTGGTTCGCGCCCGACCAGGAAACGCGGCGCGGCGAAAGCGTGTTCGTGCCCTTCTTCGGCCAGCCGGCCTGGAGCCTGACCTCGACGCACCAGCTGGCGCGCCTGGGCGGCGCGGCGGTGCTGCCGCTGTTCCACGAGCGCCTCGACGACGGCCGCTACCGCATCGAGATCGGCGCGCCGCTGGAAGACTTCCCCACCCGCGACGCCACCGCCGACACCGCGCGCATCATGGCCACCCTCGAAGCCGTCATCCGCCGCCGGCCCGACCAGTACCTGTGGCTGCACCAGCGCTTCAAGCGCCAGCCCGACGGCTCCCGCCGCCTCTACTAGGGGACAGGTGCATTTAAGAAAGGGGGTCAGGTTCACTTTTGAAAAGTGAACCTGACCCCCTTTCTTAGCAACTCACCTCCGACCCCACGCCTTTCGGTCAGTAGACGGCGGGCTCGCCCGCCGGCCGCGTCTTGAACCGCCGATGCGCCCACAAATACTGCTCCGGGCACTCGCGCACCACGGCCTCGAGTTCCTCCATGTAGCGCGCCGCATCCTGCCCCGGGTCGCCGGCCGGCCAGCCCGGCCAGCTGGCTTCGATGCGGATGCGGTATCGGCCATCGGCGGCGCGGTGGAACCAGAACGGCAGCATCACCGCCCGGCCGCGCCGCATGATCTCGGGCGTCGCGGTGAGCGTCGCCGCGGGCACGTCGAAAAAGGGCACGAACGCACACTGGTAGGTGAAGTTCTGGTCGGCCGAGTACGCCACCGGCTCGCCGGCCTGCAGCGCGCGGATCAGCCCGCGCACGTCCTTCTTGCCTATCGTCGGGCCGTACACCGCTTCGCGCGAGCGGTCGAACCACGCCTCGAGGCAGGCGTTGTTGTGCCGGCGCACCACCACCCGCACCGGCCGGCCGAGCGCGTGGCCCAGCAGGCGCCCGGCCAGCTCGGAACAGGTGAAGTGGCCGGTCACCAGAAGTACGCCCCGACCGGTGGCCAGCGCCGCGCGCAGGTGTTCGAGCCCCGTCACCTCGGCCATTCCGTCCAGCCGCGAGGCCGGAATGTGCCAGGCGCGCACCAGCTCGAGCGCGCCGATGACGGTGTTGACCACGCTGGCATCGGCCAGCCGGCGCCGGGCACGCGCGTCGAGTTCGGGGAAACACAGGTCCACGTTGATGCGCGCGACGCGCCGGCGCGAACCCAGCAGCGGCCAGCCCAGCCAGGCCAGGGCGCGGCCCAGCGCCAGCGTCGCGCCCTGCGGCAAGCGCCCGAGACACCAAGCCAGCCCCTGCAGCAGCGGCATCGCGATACAGCGCACGGCCGCTCAGCCCTCGCCCGTCGCCGGCTCCCGGCCGCCATCGGACAGCAGGCTGCCGGCGTAGAGCGCGAACAGCAGCAGCACCAAACCGCCCCAGAACGTGGAATACACCGCCAGGTGGGTGTTGAACGGGAATACCGTGACCGCCAGCGCCAGCGCCGGTGCCCGTGCGCGCAGCCGCGCCGCGGGCGACGCGAAGCGCCAGGCGCGCCAGGCCAGCGCCGCGCCGCCCAGCCACAGGAAGGCGCCGATCAACCCGGTTTCGCTCAGCACCTCGAGCACGATCTGGTGCGCGTGGTAGCCGGCGCCGTGCTCGGCGTCGGCCAGCCACGGGTCATCGGGCTGCGCATACACCGGGTAGGCGTCGCGGAAGCTGCGCACGCCCACGCCGTTGACCGGGTGCGCCAGCGCCATGTCCACGGCCGTGCGCCAGATCGGCAGGCGGCCCGAGAGCGCGTGGTCCATGCCGGCCTGGTCGCCGTCGAGCGCGGCCGTGGTGCGTTCGACGCGCTGCTGCAGCGTGTCGGAGAAGGTGAACACCGCCGCCATCGCCAGCGCCGAACCGAGCAGCATCGCCACCACCACGCGGCGCGCGCGGAACTGCAGCCAGCCGCTGGCCAGCAGCACCAGGCCCAGCGTGAGCCACGAGGCGCGCGTGCCGCCGAGCAGCACCACGACCACCAGCGCCAGGGCCACCGTCATCCAGCCGGCCACGCCGAAACGCTCGGCCGCGGCGGTGAGCGGGAACGGCGCCAGGCTGGCCAGCACCAGGCCCAGCTTGAGGTTCTCGGCGCCGAACACGCCGCTCAGGCGATCGGCCGTGGCCGGGCCGCCCAGGCTCCAGCCAGTGGCGGCCTGCACCAGGCCGTCGAGCAGCCAGAAGCCGGCGATCACCGCCAGGCCGGTGAAGGTGAGGCGGCGCCCGCGTTCGTTGGCCACCGCCATCGCCACCAGCCACAGGAAGGGCAGGTAGCGCAGGTCGAGCAGCGATTCGCGCCAGGCGCGCGGCGCATTGAAGGCATCGGGCGCCGAAAGCAGTTCGGGCAGCCAGTAGGCCAGGAACAGCACCGTCGTCAGCGCCCAGGCCTCGTGGCTGAGCAGGGCCATGCCGCCGCGGAAGCGCTGCACCAGCAGCACCGTCAGCGCCGCCAGCGCGCCCAGCGAAAGCACCGCCTCGGCCGGACCGGTGAGCGGCCACAGCGCCACCGAGGCCAGCACCCACCAGGGGGCCCAGCGCAGCGGGGTTTCAGGTTTGGACGAGTCGCTCATACAGCTCCAGCGTGGCCGACTGCATCGCCGCCAGGGTGTGGGGGATGGTAACCGGCATCGGCGGCGGTGCCGACAGCAGGGCGCGGGCGGTGGCGGCCAGGGCGGCGCGGTCGCCCGGGCGCGCGGCGCCCAGTGGGTAGAGCGCGGCAAGTTGCTCGCCAACGCCGCCGCTCTCCCAGCCCAGCACCGGCCGCCCCACCGACAGCGCCTCGATGACGGTGCGGCCGAAGGCCTCGGGCTTGTTCGACAGCTGCAGCACCAGGTCGGCCATGGCGTAGGCGTCGGCGATGTCGCTGCGCGGCGGGCTGATGGCCAGCACCGACCGCACGCCCAGCTCGCCGGCCAGGGCCTCGAGCTCGGCCACGTAGGCTTCGCGGCCGGCCTCGCGCGCGCCCAGCAGCCACAGGCGCGCGTCCTCGCCGGCATTGCGCAGGTCGGCCAGCAGGCGGATGGCGTCGGCGTGGCCTTTAAGGCGCGTGCCGCGGCCGGGCAGCAACAGCAGGCGGCCGTCCTGGAGTTCGGGGAATTCCCGGCCAAAGCGCAGGCGCCATCCGGCATCGGGCTGGTGGCCGCGCGGGAACTGGGCCGGGTCGATGCCGCGCTCGATCACGTGCAGGCGGGCCGGGTCGGTGGCCGGCCAGTGCCGCAGCACGTGCGCGCGCACCGTCTCCGACACGCAGATGACCTGCTCGCCCCGGGCCATGATGCCGCTGTAGCGGCCCGGCGAATTCAGGCCATGCACGGTGGTGACGAATCGCGGCCGCGGCGCCGGCAGGCCGCGCAGCGCCTGCCAGGCAAGCCAGGCCGGCAGGCGCGAGCGGGCGTGCACGATATCGGGCTGGATTTGCGCCAGCGTGGCGCGCAGGCGGCGCATGGTGGCGAAGGCGGCCAGCGACTTGCGGCCCACGGGCAGGTCGATGTGCTCGCCGCCCGCGGCCTCCAGCGCCGGCAGCAGCCGGCCGCCCTCACTGATGACCAGCGCACGGTGCCCGGCCGCGGCCAGCGCGGCGGTGATCTCGAGGGTGGAACGCTCTACGCCGCCGCTCTCAAGCGCGGGCAGCAGCTGGACGACGGTGAGGCAGCGGGACAAGGCCGGGCGCCAGCCTCAGCCCTTGAGCACGAACACCGCGCCGCAGTAGGGGCAGGTGGCCGAGCCGGTGGCCTCGATGGGCAGGTAGACCCGCGGGTGCGAGTTCCACAGCGCCATCGCCGGCGTCGGGCACGACAGCGGCAGCTCGGCGCGGGCGACCTCGTAACGACGCTCGGCATTGGCCGGCGCGCGGGCAGTGGCGGTGTCGGTGCGGGACATGGGCGGGGGCTTCCTGGGTGGGTGGCGGGATTTTACACCGGCCAGCCCGCTTAGGACCGACTAGCCGAAATCGTTGACCTGGCAGGCCAAGGCCAGTGTTGGGCTCAGAGCTTCCAGCCTGACTGGTTGGTGGTAGGGCTTCTTCGACTCATCAATGAGCATCTCTTCAACGCTCGTATTCGGATGGAGCTTGAAGACCAGCCTGTAGGTGGTGCCAAACCCCACCATTACTGCTTCCACCTCTTTCGGATCAATATTCTTTGGGTCGAGTAACTCTATCCTCCAGCACGCCGACGGCAAGGTGCTGCGCCGCGCCGGCGATGCGCAGCCGGGAGAGGAACTGGGTGCGCGGCTGGGTGAGGGGGAGTTGGTGGTGCGGGTGGAGAGATATCCCCTCGAGCACTAGTTCGAGGAAGCAGGGGCGACCCCCCCAGGATCATAGCTGCGAGATCAGCCTTGCGACGTAGCCACGTAGCCAACAATCACAAGTATCGACAGGATATAGGTTGCGAAGAATGTCCTAAAGAGCGCGCGCTCCGAGCTGTTCAATCCCATAGCTCTGCCTCTAAAGGCGAGCGCAATCGAGGCAATAAGTCCCGCTGTCATCCAGTCGACTCGCCGAAAGGGAAGCCTTGAAACGACGGCCGGCCGATGATTCTCAATGTTAGTTAGCGCACGAATGACTGCAATCTGGACGATTGCGTGTGGCACGAGGATCAACATCAGCCACGCAAAAAATTCGTTCATCTCATCAGTCATCGATTAGGGTGTCGTCAAAGTAGATTATGGCGCCTGCAAAAGCGCCAGTGCTTGCCGAGGCATTGAGGGTCAGATTGATTCCAGTACCAGGGTCGAATCCCAGCGTAAGCGCCAGAACGTTGAATCCGGCCGTCAATTCCATATCGACTGGCGCATCACGCACCCCCCAGTCATAGCCGACGGATAGCAAATCAACCCCGCTTGCGTAACCACCCACAGACGGCCTTCCGCGAGCACCAACTCCGATGGGAATGAGCCCAACCTCGTCCTTGCTGGTGTCCGAGTTCCTTCTGTAGGCCCCGCCTGCTCCGTAAGCCACTTGGACGCCGACATCCTTCTTTGCCTCCATGATGTCCACGAACCCTCCCCTAGGGCCATCGCTCGCCCTCGGCTGACGAGGCCTGGCGCTATTGCCGCCCTGCGCCCCGTTGCCACCCTTTGCATTCGCAGCGCCCCCAGAGTCTTCGCCACTTGAAACGAGATGAGTCGAGGACCCTGGCGACCTGGCTGTAAGTGATCGCCAGTCTCTGGGTTGCCTACGAGGATCATCTGTTGCTCGCCCATCTGGGTCGTTGAACCTAAACGGGTTGTTCGCAGCATAGTTATATCGATTGAAGTTCCAGCCGCTCTGCATGTCCGAGGGCATCGGATCCGCCGACAAGAACCTCCCAATCCCCGGATCGTAGTAGCGCTGCTGCATATAGACCATCTTCGACCCCGCATCCATCTGGTGGCCGGTGTAGCCCGGCTCGTTGCTCCAGGTGCCGTCGGCGGGTTCGCCCCAGGCGGTCAAACGCTCGCGG
>NZ_MEDO01000031.1 GCF_001724815.1 Arenimonas sp. SCN 70-307
GCGCCCATTTTTCCATCTCCCCTGGCGAAAGAATCACTGATCCGGCCAAACCGCCGGACCCAGCCGCCAGCCAGATGGCGAGTTTTTCAACGGAATAGGTCGAAAGCTGACCAAACCGACGCCGGCGCCGGCGCCGGTGGCAGGCATCTACGCTGTGCCCGGCGCAATCAGCCTCGGTCCCCGCGGGTCACGACCGCGGCCCGCAACCCGCCCGCAAAAAGCCATTTCCAGCCATGACGATCGGGGCTCCTGCCACTGCAGCCCAGGTCCTCAGGACTAACATGCGCACCGACGCCAGCCCGCCACCGCCTCGGGGCCGCCCCTGGGCCACGCTCCTGCTCGCCGTGGCAACGGTCGCCCTCAGCGTCCATGCCGCGGTCGAGATCAGCGGCACGTGGCTGGGCGGGGTGAGGATCGTCCAGCTCGAGCACTACGGCCTGCGCTTGGGCCACTTGCGGGATCTCGAGCCCTGGCGCCTCGTCACCGCGCAGCTGGTGCACGTCAAACAGCCGCACATGGTGGCGAACGTGTTCTGCCTGCTGTGGGTGGGCGCGGCCGTCGAGCGCCATGTGGGCGCGTGGCGCCTGCTGGTGCTCTGGCTGGTGGGTGGCTCGCTGGCCATGCTGTTGAGCTCGTACTTCGTTCCGTGGCCCTGGAACCTCGGCACCGGAGCCTCCCAGGCCGTCATGGCGATCTCGGGGGCCGGTGCCTGGCTCGGGCTGGCGGGAATCGACCGGTCGCGGGCCCTGGTCGTGCCGGTCGCCTTTTCCATCGCCCTGGCGTTCGCCATCGACATCGTGCACGTGTACTACCCCAAGCCCGGCCACGTCGCCGGCGTGCTGCTGGGCCTGCTGATGGCGCGGCTCATCGGTCCGAAACGTGAACCCGGCCCCGGTCAAACCCGCCTGCCGTCGCGCTAGGATGCGCTTACGGGGGGGTGGGATGACGGATTCTCAGGTGGTCTCGGCACAAGGCGCTTCGTGGCGGCACTGGCTGCTGCACCCCTTGTTGTTGGTGCTCTGGCTGGGCAGCTTCCTGCTGGCCGCCGCGCTCGAGCACGCGCCGCACGCCAGCCTGTGGTTCCCGCCGGCGGCGGTTACCTTCGCGGGGCTGTTCTGCGTGGGCTGGCGGGCGGTGCCGGCCCTCTTCGTCGCCTGCGTGCTGGGCACCTGGCTCACCGAGGCCTCCAACAACGCCGGCGAGGTGCGCCTGGGCGTGTTCGCGGTGTCGAGCCTCGTATTCGCGCTGATCCACACCGGGGCCTACGCCCTGCCGGCCATCGTGCTGCGAAGCATCGCGTCCAACGCGCCGGCCGAACTGACCCTGCGGGCGGTCAGCCAGTTCCTGCTGCTGGGCGCCCTGGGCGCGCTGCTGGCGGCGGTGCTCGGCACGTTTGGCCTCAGCCAAACCGAGTTGCTCGACGCCCCCGACCTGTTCGAACTCGCCGCCACCTGGTGGATCGGCGACTACGCGGCCCTGGTCACGCTCGCGCCCGTGCTCGCGCTGTTGCTGCGGCGGGTGGGCGGCGAATCCGGCGTGCGCCGCTTCCCACCCTTCGAATGGGGCACCTGGCGCTTTCCGCGCGTGGCCTCGGCGAAGCTGGCGCTGCTGCTGCTGACCACGCTGGCCATCCTGCTGGGCTACCTCGAGCTGTCCAATAGCCGCGCGCTGCTGGTGATGCTGGTGCTGCCGGTGGTGCTGCAGCTGTGGATCGTGCACACGGAGGACCTGGCGAGCAGCCATTTCGGCATGCTCGGCTTCAGCCTGCTCACGGTGGGGGCGGCGGCGGGCTTCGACGTGGGCGACGATGCGCTGGTGCTGCAGTTCGCCGCCATCAGCCTGGCCGCCAACACCTACCTGGGCCTGGCCGCGCCGGCGCTTTACGCCGCCAACAAGCGGCTGCGCGACCAGGTCAGCCACGACGGCCTGACCGGCGCGCTCAGCCGCGGCTACTTCGAGGATCTCGCGGCGCTCGAACTGGCTGCGGCGGCGCGGCGGCGCCAGCCGTGCGCGATCATCATGATCGACGTGGACGGCCTCAAGGACCTCAACGACACCCGCGGCCATGCGGCCGGCGACCTTGCGCTGCGCGAGCTGGTGGTGCGCAGCCGCGCCTGCCTGGGCGCCGGCGAGTCCATCGCGCGACTGAGCGGCGACGAATTCGCCATCTTCCTGCCGGGAGCCGACGAGGCCGGCGCCCGCGACGTCGTCCGGGCGGTCAAGCAGCGCCTGGCGGCGGGCCCGGTGCCGTCGCTCGACGTGTACGTGTCGGCCAGCTTCGGCATCGCCACCACCGCCAGTGAGCCGCCCAACCTGTCGGCGCTGCTGCAGGCCGCCGACCAGGCCATGTACGCCGACAAGCGCACCCGCCGCCGCTCGCCCTGAGCCTCGTCCCGGGCTGGCAAACTGCACCGGTGCCCCGCGTCCCTCCGCCCCTCGACGGCCTTCCGGCCAGCACCCTGCAACTGCCGCCCGGAACCTGGGCGACGGTGCTCGACGGGCTGTGCGCGCGCTTCCCCGCCGTGCCGCGGGCGCAATGGCTCGACCGGATGGCGCGCGGCCGCGTGCTGGACGACGCGGGCCGGCCGCTGGGGCCGGAGACGCCCTACCGCGTGGGACTCGAAGTGCACTACTACCGCGAGGTGGCCGACGAGCCGCGCATTCCCTTCGAGGAGGGCGTGCTGCATCTGGACGAACACCTGTTGGTGGCCGACAAGCCGCACTTCCTGCCGGTGGCGCCGTCCGGCGCCCACGTGCACGAAACCCTGCTGGGCCGGCTGATGCGCCGCACCGGCAACCGCGACCTGGTGCCCCTTCACCGCCTCGACCGCGACACCGCCGGGCTGGTGCTGTTCTCAGCGCGACCGGGCAGCCGCGCCGCCTACCAGGCGCTGTTCCGCGAGCGCCGCATCGACAAGACCTACGAAGCCGTCGCCGCGCCGCTGCCGGGGCTCGGCTTTCCGCGTGTGCACCGCAGCCGGCTCGTGCCCGGCGAGCCCTTCCCGCGCATGCGCGAAGCGCCGGGCGAAGCCAACAGCGAAACCACCATCGACGTGATCGCCCGCGGCGAAAACCACTGGCACTACGCGCTGCGGCCCGTCACCGGCCGAAAGCACCAGCTGCGCGTGCACATGGCGGCCCTGGGCGCGGCCATCGCCAACGACCCGCTGTATCCGGAACAGGCGCACCGCGCGCGGGGCGACTACGCCGCGCCGCTGCAGCTGCTGGCGCGCGCCCTGGCCTTCACCGATCCGCTCACCGGCGCGACGCGCCGCTTCGACAGCGCGCTGCGGCTCGCGTTCGCGCCGGGCTGAACCTTACTTGTCGCAGGCCGGCCAGTTCACCAGCACCAGTTGGCGCGTGGCCTCGTCGAGCGAAAGGCAGGCGGGCTTGAACTCGCTGGCGTAGCCCGGGTCCTTGGCGAGGATGGCGTTGTAGTCGGCCACCGCCTTGTCGCCCTGGCCGAGCGCCTGGTAGGCCTGCGCGCGATGGCGCAGCGCGCCGGTGTCGCCGGGCGCCAGTTCGAGCGCCTTGTCCAGGTCGGCCAGCGCCAGTTCGTGCTCGGAGCGCGCGTTGCGCATCATCCCGCGCGCCCGGTACACGGTGGCGTTGTCGGGCGCCAGCGCGATGGCCTGGCTGATGTCGGCAATGGCCTCGTCGGTCCTGCCGCCGCGGAAATGCGCGCCGGCGCGCCGCACCAGGGCATTGAGTCGCGCCGCGGCGTCCGGCTGGCCGTCCAGCACCTCGCTGCAGGCCGAAACCTGCTTGTCGAAGCCGCCTTCGCCGGACTGGCAGCGCGCCTGCGCGTCGCCCTGCTGCGCGAACGACAGGCCGGGCAGCGCCAGCAACAGGGCGCCCAGGGCGAGCGGCTTCGGGAAGGTCGGGAACATGGGTGTCACCTCGGGAGGAAGGAAGCGGGTGGCTCAGCCGGCGGCGCCGCTGCGCCGCTGCTGTGCCGCCAGGAACGCCCGCAGGCTCGCCGGCTTCACGGGTTTGGTCAAGACCGGGATGCCCAGGTCGCGGGCGGCGCGCTTGACCTCGTCGCTGCCGTCGGCGGTCACCAGCACCGCCGGCGTGTGGGGGCCGCAGACACCGCGCAGGGCCTGCAGCGCGCCGAGGCCGTCCATCTCGTCGTGCAGGTGGTAGTCGGCCACCAGCACGTCGGGGCGGTCGGCGCGCGCGGCCTCGAGCGCCGTGGCCACGGTTTCGGCCACGCGCACGTCCACGCCCCAGCGGCCCAGCAGGGCCTCCATGCCGTCGAGGATCTCGCGGTCGTTGTCCAGGCACAGCACCTTCAGCCCGTCCAGCTCGCCCTGGGTCGTGGCCGCGCGCGGCGGCGTGGCGGGCACCGCCAGGCGGGCCACCGGCACGCGGATGCCGAAGGCGCTGCCGCGGCCCGGCCACGAGCGCACCGAGATCGGGTGGTCGAGCATTCGCGACACGCGCTGGCAGATGCTCAGGCCCAGGCCCAGGCCGCGCTCGCCCCAGGGCGAGGGTTGGTCGAAGCGGCGGAACTCCTCGAAGATCTGCGCCAGGTGGTGCGGCGGGATGCCGGGGCCGGTGTCCCAGACTTCGATGTCCACGCATTCGCCGCGCCGGCGCGCGCCGATGATCACCCGGCCGTCCTTGGTGTAGCGCAGCGCGTTGGCGACGAAGTTCTGCAGCGCGCGCCGCAGCAGGCGGCGGTCGCTGCGCACCGCCAGCGGGCCCGCGTGCACGCCGAAGCGCAGCCCGCGCGCGGCCGCCAGCGGCGCGTACTGGGCGGCCACGCTGGCCACCAGTTCGTCGAGCCGGAACACCGACAGCTCGGGCTTGAGCGCGCCGGCGTCCAGGCGCGAGATGTCGAGCAGTCCGTCGAGCAGCTCCTCGGCATCACGCAGCGACACGTCCACGCGCTCGGCCAGGCGCTTCTGCTCGCCGCCCTCGTCGGCGTCGCGCAGGGCCGAGGTGAACAGGCGCGCGGCGTTGATCGGCTGCAGCACGTCGTGCGAGATCGCCGCCAGGAAGCGCGTCTTCGACAGGTTGGCCGCCTCGGCCTCGCGGGTGCGCTGGGCCACGCGCTGCTCCAGCGTTTCGTTGGCCTCGCGCAGGGCCTGCTCGGCGCGCTTGTAGTCGGTGATGTCGCTGTAGCTGGTGACGTAGCCGCCGCCGGGCAGCGGCTGGCCGCGCATCTCGATCACCTGGCCGTTGGCGCGCACGCGTTCGAACACGTAGGGCGTGCCCTCGCGCAGGTAGGCCACGCGCTTGGCCACCTGTTCCTCGACGTCGCCGGGGCCCATCTCGCCGCGCTCGGCGTTGTAGCGGATCAGCTCGGCCACCGGCCGGCCCACGTAGAGCATGCCGTCGGGGTAGTCGAACATCTGCTGGTAGCGGCCGTTCCAGGCCACCAGGCGCAGGTCGCGGTCCACCACGCTCACGGCCTGGGTCAGGTTCTCGAGCGTGGCCGAGAGAATCTCGCGGTTGAAACGCAGCTCGTGGCTGGCTTCGTCGAGCAGGCTCATCACCTCGCCCAGCTCCATGCCCGAGCCGCGCAGCGCGGTGGTCAGGGTCAGGCGCGCCGACGCGGCGCCGATGGCGCCGGCCAGCAGGCGTTCGGTGAACTGGATCAGCGCGCGGTCGGCCGACGCGCCCGGCGCGAGTTCGCGCCCCAGCGAAGCCGCGTGTTCGGCGAAGGCGCGCTTGGCGGCGCGTTCGCCGACGATGCGCGAGGCCAGGGCCAGCAGGTCGCCGGCGCTGAGCGTCACGCTCCAGCTGCCCGGCGAGGCCAGCGGCCGCGCGGCGTAAGGGTCGAGGAAGGGCGTGGCGCGGATGCGTTCCTCCAGGCTAGGCCGGTAGCGCGCCGACACCACCAGCAGCGCGCCCACGTTGACCAGCAGCGACCAGAAGGTGCCGTGGGTGATCGGATCCCAGCCGCGCAGGCCGAACAGGCTCTCGGGCTGCAGCCAGGCGATGCCCAGCGGTCCCAGCTGCAGCCAGGCGGTGTCGAACCAGCCGGCGCGCGTGAGCGTGGGCAGCAGCAGGGTGTAGGCCCAGAGCGCGAAGCCCGCCACCAGGCCCGCCATCACGCCGCGGCGGCTGGCGCCGCGCCAGTACAGGCCGCCAATGAGCGCCGGCGCGAACTGCGCCACCGCCGCGAAGGCCAGCAGGCCGAACGCCGCCAGCGACCCCGACTCGCCGGCATTGCGGTAGTAGGCATACGCCAGCAGCGCGATCGCCAGGATGGCGAAACGGCGCACCCACAGCACGCGCCGGCCCAGGTGCTCGCGGCTGCCGGCGTCGGTGAGGCGGCCGCGCCAGAGCAGCGGCATCACCAGGTCGTTGCTCACCATCGTCGCCAGCGCCACCGAGGCCACGATCACCATGCCGGTGGCGGCCGAGAAGCCGCCCACGTAGGCGGCCAGGGCCAGCGCGGTGTTGTCCATGGCCATCGGCAGCGCCAGCACGTAGGTGTCGGGCGCCACGCCCGCGTCCGACAGGAGCGCACGGCCGGCCGAAGTGATGGGCAGCACGAACAGGCAGATCACCAGCAGGTAGCCGCTGAACAGCCAGCGCGCGCGGCGCACGTCGGCCACGTCGCCGCACTCCACCACGGCCACGTGGAACTGGCGCGGCAGGCAGACGATGGCGGCGAAGGCCAGCAGGGTCTGCGCCACGAAGCCCTGGGGGATGCCCGGCGCGACGAAGTCGGCGGTGCTGGCGCGGATGCGCGCCAGCAGGTCCTCGCTGCCGGGCAGGTGGCCCAGCGCGAACACGCCCACGGCCACGAAGGCCACCAGCTTCACCAGCGACTCGAGCGCCACGGCCAGGATCATGCCGTGGTGGTGCTCGGTGGCGTCGATCTCGCGGGTGCCGAACAGGATGGCGAACAGCGCCAGCAGCAGCGCCGAATACAGCGCCGGGTCGGCCAGCACGCCGACGCTTTCGTCGCCGTTCGGGCCGGCCAGCACGTCGATGCTCATCGCCACCGCCTTGAACTGCAGCGCGATGTAGGGAATCGCGGCGATGACGGCGATCAGGGTCACCGTGGCGGCGATGTTCTGGGCGCGGCCGTAGCGCGCCGCCAGGAAGTCGGCGATCGACACCGTGCTCTGCTCGCGCGCCACCAGCACCAGGCGCTCGAGGATGCGCCAGCCGAACAGGAACATCAGGATCGGCCCGAGATAGATCGGCAGGAAGCCCAGGCCCGTGGTGGCCGCCGTGCCCACCGCGCCGTAGAAGGTCCACGACGAGCAGTACACCGCCAGCGCCAGCGAATAGATCACCGGCCGCAGCCAGCTGCGCCCCGGGTAGAGCGGCTTGCGGTCGCCCAGCCAGGCCACGCCGAACAGCAGGCCCACGTAGGCCACCGACACCAGCAGCAGGATCCAGCCTGCGACCACGACCCCTCCTTGCCGTGAAAGCGCGACCGGCCGAGTGTAGCCTCCGCCGCCGGCCGCGGCCTTCGACCAAAGTCGAATCCGCCCGGCCGCTGACGCCGGCCCCGCGCCGTGTCAGGCTGGCGCCATGGCCACCCCGGTGCCCGGACTGGACCTCGATTCGCCGCCCTTCGACCTGCTCGACGCGGGCCAGAAGCAGCGCCTGGCCGCGGCCGTGGACCTGGCCTACCACCCGGCCGGCACGCGCATCATCGAGGCCGGCGAGCCCTCGGGCCACGTGCAGGTGATCCTCAAGGGCGCGGTGCAGGCCTTCGACGGCCGCGGCGCCGACAGCACGCGTTTCGCCGACTACGGCCCGGGCGACCTGTTCGGCGCCTTCGCCGTCATCGCCGGTCGCGCGCGGCACCGCTACGAAGCGGTGCAGGACACGGTGTGCTTCCTGCTGCCGGCGGCCACCTTCCATGCGCTGCTGGCCGAGAACCCGCGCTTTGCGGCGTATTTCCACGAGGCGCTGTCGGTCAAGCGCAAGCTGCTGGCCGAGCAGCAGCAGCCCGGCGAGCTGGGCCGGCTGATGCTCACCCGCGTGGCCGAGGCGCAGCTGGCGCCGGTGCACGAAGTGCCGGGCACCACCGGCATCGCCGACGCCGCGGCGCGGCTGCGCGAGCAGCGCGTGGACTGCCTGCTCGTGGCCGGCGACGCCGGTCCCGGCATCGTCACCCGCACCGACCTGCTCGATGCGCTGGCCCTGCGCGGCCTGCCGCGCGACTTCCCGGTCGGTCCGCTGGCCAGCCGGCCGCTGCTGTCGGTGCGCGCCGACGCGGTGCTGTTCCAGGCCCTGGTGAGCATGACCGAGCACCACGTCGAGCGCGTGGTCGTGGTTGATGCCGAAGGCGCCGCACTGGGCACGCTGGGCATGGCCGAGGTGCTGGCGCACTACGCCTCGATCTCGCACCTGATCAGCCTGCGCCTGGCCCGCGCGCAAACCGTGGAAGAGATCGCCGACGCCGCCCGCGGCATGACCGACCTGGTGCGCCAGCTGCACGCCCAGGGCGCGAAGATGAGCTACCTGATGGAAATGGTCAGCGCGCTCAACAGCCGCATCCTGGCGCGGGTGTTCGCGCTGTGCGTGCCGGCGGAGCACCACGACAAGCTGTGCCTGCTGGTGCTGGGCAGCGAGGGCCGCCGCGAGCAGATCCTAAAGACCGACCAGGACAACGCGCTGGTGCTGGCCGATGGTTTCGACTGGCCCGGCCTGCCCGCGGCGATGGACGCCTTTTCCGCGGCGCTCGCGCAGATCGGCTATCCGCCCTGCCCGGGCCGGGTGATGGTGAGCAACCCGCACTGGCGGCTGGGCGCCAGCCAGTGGCGCGAGCGCATCGGCCAGTGGGCGCGCGTGGCCGACGGCCAGACCGCGCTCGACCTGGCCATCACCCTCGACGCGCGCCCCGTGGCCGGCAACGCCGCGCTCTTCGAGGCGTTGCGACCGGCGGTGCAGGCGCTGGGCCACGACGCCATCGGCCTGAAGTACCTGGCCGAGGCCACGCTGAGCAAGGGCAATCCACTCACCTGGCTGGGCCAGGTGCGCGAGCACGGCGGCCGCGCCGACCTCAAGCGCGGCGGCGTGTTCCCGCTGGTGCACGGCCTGCGCGTGCTGGCGCTCAAGCACGGCATCGCGCACCGCAACAGCTTCGACCGCTGCGCCGCGCTGGTTTCCGCCGGCGCGCTCGACCGCGAGCTGGGCCGCGACGTGCCGCAGGCGCTGGCGGTGCTGATGCGCCTGCGCCTCGGACAGCAGCTGGCCGACCTCGACGCCGGCCAGCCGGCCTCCAACGGCGTGGACGTGGCGGCGCTGCGCCGGCTCGACCGCGAATTGCTGCGCGACGCGCTGCGCGTGGTCAATGCGTTCAAGGACCACGTGGCCGATGCCTTCCACCTCGGGGGCTAGGCCATGAATCCGCTGCGCCGCTGGTGGCTGCGCCGGCGCCACGGGGGCGGCGAATGGGGCGCGCTGTTCGGTCCGGCCCCGGCCGGCGAATGGGTGTCGCTCGACCTCGAGACCACCGGCCTGGACACCCGCCGCGACGCCATCCTCAGCCTGGCCGCGGTGCCGGTGCGCGGCGGCCGCGTGGTGCTGGCCGAACGCTTCGAAACCCTGGTGCACCCGGGCCGCGCCTTCGACATCGAGTCGATCCGCCACCACCGGCTCACGCCCGCCGACGTGGCCGACGCACCGCCGCTGCGCGCCGTGCTGCCCGGCTTCCTGCGCTGGCTCGGGCCGCGCACCCTGCTCGGCCACCACCTGGCCTTCGACACGGCGATGCTCGACGGGCCGATGCGCGTGGTGCTGGGCTTCGCGCTGCCGAACCGGCGCGCCGAGCTCGGCCAGGCCTGGCTCGACCACCGGCGCCTGGCCGACCCGCACGCGCAAGTGGACCTCTCGCTGGACGCCATCGCCGGCGAACTGGGCGTGCCGGTGATCGCCCGCCACACCGCGCTGGGCGACGCCACCACCGTGGCACTGTGCTGGCTGGCCCTGCAGGCCCGCGCCAAATGAACGCGCGGCGTGGACACGCGCCGCAGGCAGCGGTCAGAATCAGGCCATGCGCCTGACTGTTTCCGCCGAACGCAGCCTGCCCTGCACGCCCGACGTCGCCTTCGAGCTGGCGACCAACCCCGACAAGTTCCCGGCCTACTTCACCGGCTTCGGCCCGGTACGCGGCGTCAGCGGCATCCGCCTGCATTCCGAGCTCGCGCGCGGCAGCCAGCGGCGCGTGCACCTGGTGGATGGCACGGTGCTCACCGAGCGCGTCACCGAGCACGACCCGCCGGTGCGGCACGGCTACACCCTCACCGGCTTCAGGCCGCCGATGGCCTGGCTGGTGGAGAAGGGCGAGGCGATGTGGAGCTTCGCCGGCCACGAATTCGGCGCGCGCGTGCGCTGGGACTACGAGTTCACCCTGGCGCGGCCCTGGCTGGCGCCGGTGGCGGCGATCGTGCTGCACCTGTTCATGCGGCGGGCGATGCATCGCTGCCTGAAGAACATGAAGCGGTCGCTGGAATCGGCGGTGGCTGCGGCGTCCTGAGGGTTTGCTCGGGCCTGAAGGCCCTCCCACCGTCGGGTTGACCGATATCAAGGGGCGCGGCGGCGCGGGGAACTAGGCTGGAAGCCCCCGATGGGAGGCTTGCCTGCCATGCCCGAGGTCGCGCCACCCGTTTCGCCTGCGTCCGATGCGCCGCCGATCGGCGACGCGCTGCGTGCCTTCGCGCTCGACGAGCTGGCCAACGCCGCGCGCCAGCTGGCCCGCGAGGGCGGCGAGCGGCATGCCGGCATCCACCAGGCGCGCAAGTCGCTGCGCCGCGTCCGCGCCACGCTGGCCCTGGCCCGGCGCGCGCTGGGCGAGCCGGGACGCCAGCTCGACGGGGACATCGCCGGCCTGTGCCGCGGCCTGTCGGCGCTGCGCGACGGCCAGGCCTTGGTCGAGGCGCTCAAGCGCCTGGACCCCGCGGAATCGCCGGCACTGCAGGCGCTGCTGCCGCAGGCGATCGAACTGGCCAAGGCGCGGCGCGAAGCCCTGTTGCAGCGGGCGCTGGCCCGGGAACCCGACCTTGCCCGGCGACGCCAGCGCATCCAGGGCTTCGCCCGGCGCCTGGCCCGGCTGCCCTGGGACGAGGTGCGCGGGAAGCGCGTGGCCCGCGCCATCGCGCGCAGCGAGCGCCGGCTGGACAAGGCGCGGGCGCGCGTGGCGCGCCAGCCCGGACACGACGAGCGCTGGCACGTGCTGCGCCGCCTGCGGCGCCTGCGCCAGCAGGACCACCTGCTGCTGGCGCTGGCGTCGGACCTTAGGCCGGTCGCGGGCGTGCCGCTGGACGAGGCGACAATGCTGGGCGAGGCCCAGGACGATGTGCTGCTGCTGCGCCACTGCGGCTCGCGCTCGCCGTTTCCGCCGGCGCTGCGGCGCGAGCTTCGCGCCGTGGCGCGCGAGCGCCTGCGGCGCGTGCGCGAGGCCGTGGCCGCCGCCTGAGCGGTCCGGGGGTTCAGTGCGCGCCGGCGCTGGTATCGGCCGGGGCGAACCGGGTCGACCACAGCGGCGTCGGCAGGCGTTCGGCGCCCACCAGCACGCTGCCGGGCGTGGCCGAGAGCGCCATCGCCTCGGCCTTGCGCAGCGCCGGCATCGGCACCGCTTCCGGCGCACGTGCCAGCACCGCCGCCCAGGTTTCGCCGGGCGTGCGCTGCCAGCGGTAGAGGCCGCCGTAGCTGAGCACCATCAGTTCGCGGCCGGCCACGTCGAGGTCCAGGCCGGTGACGTCGCCGTCGATCACGCCCTCGGGCGGGGAGCCCAGGTATTCGGCCATCGCCACCTCGTCGGAGTGGCGCGCCGACAGCGGCACGCGGTAGAGGCGCACCGGGTTGTCGCGCTTGCTCAGCACCAGCAGGTCGCCGGCGGCGGCATCGACGGCGATGCCCTCGGCATCGCGCGGGCCGTCGGGGTAGCGGAAGCGGATCGACCACGCCACGCGCGCGGAGTCGTCGCCGCGCGCCGGCTCGGCCAGGGCGTGCACGACCACGTCGTCGCGCCGGCCGCGGTTGTCGCCGACGTCGCCCACCAGCAGCCAGTGCTGCCCGCCCTCGCGCCAGGTGGCCAGGGATTCGGTGTCGGTCCACCAGGTGCCCGACACCCAGACGCGGCCCAGCGAGCGGCCCTGTTCGTCCATGCGATAAAGCCGCGGCAGGCTGCCACTGTCGTTGATGCTCCACAGCACGCCGGGATCGCGCGCCGAGGCCACCAGGCCGCTCATCTCGCTCAGCCCGGTGTCCTCGACCCAGTGCGCCCCGGCGGGCGGCGGCGGCAACGGGTCGGCGCCGCAGGCCGCCAGCAGGACGACCGGCAGCGCCGCCGCGCCGCGAAGCCATTGCCGCGATGCGGTCATGCTCAGTCGTCCTGGTCCGGGCGCACGGAGACGATGCGGCCGTCGTAGGCGCTGATGCGCAGCTCGACCTGCATGCCGCCGGCGTCATAGGCGTCGGCCTCCCACAGCGCGCCTTCGCGGTCGATGTCGTGCACGCGCTGGTAGCCGGCGGCTTCGACGGCGGCCAGGACGGCGGACAGCTCGAGCACCGGGCGGTTGGCGATCGGGTCGAAGACTTCGCCGGTGGCCGGGTCGACCTTCACTTCGCCCCAGCGACCGTTGTCGCGACGGACCTCGGCCTCCCACAGGCCGTCGTCGAACTCGATTTCGCGCACGTCGCTGTAGCCAGCGGCGCGCAGCGCCTGCAGGGCATCGGCGGTGGCCGGCATGGCGGGCTGGGCGAAGGCCGGGGCGGCGGCGACCAGGGCGATAAGCAGGAAACGGGATGCTTTCATGGTGGGTTCCTCGGGTGGGTGTGCCGCCAGTTTCCGCACGCGTCCTAACACCACGGTGATCGCCCCGTTCACAATCGGGTTAATGCTTTTCGGCATCCTCGTGCCCATGCGCGCCTTCATTGCCCTGCTGGTGTTGGTCCTTGCCGCCGGCCTGGCCTGGGCGTGGCTGCGCGAGGCGCCGGCCGCGTCCGCGCCGCCGGCGCCGGTGCGCACGGACGGCGTGGAGACGCTGCCCGAGCGCGACCACGAACGCGTGCGCGCGGCGGTCGCCCGAGGCGAAATGGTGCCGCTGTCGCTCATCCTGGCCGACGCCCTGCGCCGTTACCCCGGCACCGTGCTGGAAGTGGAACTCGAAGGGCATGAATACGAGGTGGAGATCCTCGGCGCCGACGGCGTAATCATGGAACTCGAGTACGACGCCCGCACCGGCGCGCTGCTGGAGGTCGAGGTGGACGACTGATGCGCGTGCTGCTGGCCGAGGACGATGCCGAGCTCGCGCGCCAGCTGTCGTCGGCCCTGGCCGCGGCCGGCTTCGCCGTGGACCATGCCGCCGACGGCGCCGACGCCGAGTTCCGCGGCCAGACCGAGGATTACGACGCCGCCGTGCTCGACCTGGGCCTGCCGGGCATGGACGGCCTCTCGGTGCTCGATGCCTGGCGCGCCAACGGCCGCCGCCTGCCGGTGCTGGTGCTCACCGCACGCGGCCGCTGGCACGACAAGCTGGCCGGCTTCGACGCCGGCGCCGACGATTACCTGGTCAAGCCCTTCCCGGTGGAAGAACTGGTGCTGCGCCTGCGCGCCCTGGTGCGCCGCGCCAGCGGCCACGCGCATCCGCGCATCGCCCGCGGCGCGCTGGTGCTCGACGACAACGCCGGCCGCTTCCTGCTCGACGAACAGCCGCTGTCGCTGACCGCGCAGGAACACCGCATCCTGGCCTACCTCGTGCACCGCGGCGAGGCGGTGGTCAGCCGCACCGAACTTGGCGAGCACGTTTACGAGCAGGGCTACGACCCGGATTCGAACGTGCTCGACGTGCTGATCGGCCGCATCCGCCGCAAGATCGGCGCCGAACGCATCGTCACCGAGCGCGGCAAGGGCTTCCGCCTGGTGTCGCTGCCGTGAGTTTCCGGCGCTCGCTGCGCCTGCGCCTGCTGGCCACCGGCGTGGCCGGCGTGGCGGTGGCCTCGCTGCTGGTGGCGCTGTGGCTGGGCCAGGCGTTCCGCGAAGCCTCCGAGCGCGCCTTCGACCGCGAGCTCGACGACGAGCTGCGCACCCTGGTGGCGATGGGCGAGGTCGATGCCCGCGGCCGTTTCGTGCTCGAGTCCGAGCCCGAGGACCACCACTATTCGCAGCCCTATTCGGGCCATTACTGGCGTGTGGTGGCCGGCGACCGCCAGTTCCAGTCGCGCTCGCTCTGGGACGCGGGGTTCGAGCCGGCGCTGCCCAGGCGCGCCGGCCCGGCGCGCACGGTCGAGCTGCCGGGTCCGCGCGATGCGACGCTGCGCGTGCTGGTGCAGGCGGTGGATTACCCGGGCCATGCGGGACCGGTGGTGTTCATGGTGGCGGCCGACCGCGCGCCGCTGGAGGCCGAGGCCGCCGACTTCCGCCTGCTCGCCGGCGGCACCGTGGCGCTGGTGGCGGTGTGCCTGCTGGGCCTGCTGGCGCTGCAGGCGGGCTTTGCGCTGCGTCCGCTCAATCGCCTGGCCGACACCGCCGGGCGCGTGCGCCGCGGCGAGTCGGCGCGGTTTCCCGAGCAGGGCCTGCCCAGCGAGGTCGAACCGCTGGCGCGCCACCTCAACGAACTGCTCGACCACCACGAGCGCTCGGTGCAGCGTGCGCGCACCGCCGCGCAGGACCTGGCGCATGCGCTCAAGACCCCGCTCACCGTGCTCTCGCTCGAGGCCCAGCGCCCCGGCGCGCGCACCGCCGAGGTGCTTCGCGAACAGGTGGCGCGCATGCGCCAGTCGGTGGACCGCCACCTGGGCCGCAGCATCACGGCCGACCAGCGCGCGCGCACGCCGGTGGCGCCGGTGGCCGACGCGCTGCTGGCGCTGATGGCGCGCGTGCACGGCGGGCGCGGCATCAGCTTCGAGCGCCTGCCCGGCGGCGACGAGGCGGTCTTCGCCGGCGGCCGCGAGGACCTGGAGGAAATGCTGGGCAACCTGCTCGACAACGCCGGCAAGTTCGCGCACGCCCGCGTCGCGCTGGTGGTCTCGCGGGAGAACGGCGCGCTGGTGCTGGAAGTGCGCGACGACGGCCCGGGCCTGCCCGCCGACGCCGCGGCCGACGTCACCGAGCGCGGCGTGCGCCTGGACGAGCGCAAGCCGGGCTCGGGCCTGGGCCTGGCCATCGTTCGCGACATCGCCGAGGGCTACGGCGGCGCGCTGGAGCTCGCCGACGGCGGGCCGGGCCTGCGCGCGCGGCTGCGCCTGCCCGCCGGCGGCTCGCCCTGCTGACGCCGCGGTTACGCCGGGGCGCTTACCATCGCGGCGTGGACTTTCCCCTTCGCAAACCGCTGGCGCTCGCGCTCGCACTGGCGCCCGCCCTCGCGGCCGCCGGGGCGCCGCCGGCCGTGCTCGACCCCGTGGTCGTCACCGCCACCGCCGGCGAGCGCCCGCGCAGCCAGGTGCCGGCCGCCGTGGACGTGATCGACGGCGAGGCGCTGCGCCTGGCCCGTCCGGCGCTCAGCCTGGCCGAGGCGCTGCCGCGCGTGCCCGGCGTGGTCGTGCGCGACCGCCAGAACCAGGCCCAGGACCTGCAGCTGTCGATCCGCGGCTTCGGCGCCCGCGCCAGCTTCGGCGTGCGCGGCCTGCGCCTTTACAGCGACGGCATCCCGGCCACGATGCCCGACGGCCAGGGCCAGGTGTCGCACTTCGCGCTCCCGGCCGCCGAGCGCATCGAGGTGCTGCGCGGGCCGTTTTCGGCCCTGCACGGCAATGCCTCGGGCGGCGTGGTGTCGGTGACCACGGCGATGCCGGCCGGCGCGCCGCGGACCGAAGTCGAAGGCCTGGGTGGCGCCGACGGCTTGTGGCGCCTGGGCGCCAGCTGGGCCGGCAGCCTGGACGAGGACGACCGCCACCGCCTGCGCGTGGACTGGCAGCGCGCCGCCGCCGACGGCTACCGCGAGCACTCGGCCTGGCAGCGAGACGCCGCGCAGCTGGCCTGGCGTGCGCAGTTGCCGCAGTCGGGTGAACTTCGCCTGCTGGCCAACCACCTCGAACTCGAGGCCGACGATCCGCAGGGCCTGACGGCCGCGCAGCTCGCCGGCAACCGCCGCGCCGCCAGCGCCGGCGCGCTGCAGTTCGACACCCGCAAGACGGTGTCGCAGCAGCAGCTGGGCGCGCGCTGGCGGCAGCCGGTGACCGGGGCGCACGAACTGTCGCTGTCCGCCTGGACGGGTCGACGCCAGACCTTCCAGGTGCTCTCGGTGCCCGTGGCCGCGCAGGCCAGCCCGGGCTCGGGCGGCGGCGTCATCGACCTCGACCGCGATTACGCCGGCGCCGACCTGCGCTGGCAGTGGCAGCCGTCGGACGCGCTCACGCTCACCGCCGGTGCGCTCCACGAGCGCGCTGAAGAAACGCGCCGGGGCTTCGAGAACTTCATCGGCGGCCAGCTGGGCGTGGTCGGCGCGCTGCGCCGCGACGAGGACAACCGCGTCACCGGCGACGATGCCTACGCGCAGCTCGACTGGGCGCTGGCCGAACGCTGGCGCCTGGGCGCCGGCCTGCGCCACAGCCAGGTGCGCTTCGCCTCGCGTGATCGCTACGTGCGCCCCGGCAATCCCGACGACAGCGGCGCGCTGCGCTACTCGCGCACGACGCCGGTGCTGGGCCTGCTGTTCGCCGGCGGCGAGGACTGGAGCGTCTACGCCAACGCCGGCACCGGCTTCGAAACGCCCACCTTCGCCGAGCTGGCCTACCGCAGCGACGGCGGCAGCGGCCTGAACGAGGCGCTGCGGCCCGCGCGCAGCCGCCACGTCGAGCTCGGCGCGCGCGGCGCCACGGCGGCGCTGCGCTGGGACGTGGCGCTGTTCCAGGCGCGCACCGAGGACGAGCTGTTCGTGCTCTCCAGCCTCGGCGGCCGCAGCGTGTTCGGAAATGCCGGCCTCACGCGCCGGCGCGGCGCGGAGTTCTACTTCGAAGCGCAGCTGGCCCCGGACTGGCGCCTGGCCGCCAGCGGCACCTGGCTCGACGCGCGCCAGCGGCGCGATGTCTGCACGACGCCGGCCTGTGCGCCCGGACAGCGCCGCCTCGTCGCCGGCAACCGCCTGCCCGGCGTGGCCGAACGCTCGGCCTGGGCCGAGCTGCGCTGGGATGCGGGCGAGGCCACGACCGCGCTGTTCGAGGCGCGTGCCACCAGCGGTTATTTCGCCGACGACCTCAACACGGCGCGCGCGCCCGGCCACGCCCTGCTGGGCCTGGGTGTCGAGCACCGCTTCGGCCGCGGCCAGCGCTTCACCGCCTGGGCCCGCGTGGACAACCTGCTGGGCCGCGAAACCATCGGCTCGGTCATCGTCAACGAAGCCAACGGCCGCTACTTCGAGCCGGCGCCGGGGCGCACGCTGATGCTCGGCCTGCGCTTGTCCCTGTAGGAGCAACTGTCTTGCTCAGGCCGGGTGGACCCTCCAGTCGGTCTGATCCCTGATCATGGCGTTCAGGCGGATTGCCAGGATGCGCATGCAG
>NZ_MEDO01000032.1 GCF_001724815.1 Arenimonas sp. SCN 70-307
AAAAGCGCGTAAGCCTTGCGATACCAGAAACCTACCGAACGAGAGCTGTCAGACAAGAAGGGCTAGTGCGGTCTTCCCACACTAAAATCCGGATACCCCTTTTTTTTGGCGCCCGAGTCATCGGAATGTCATAAAATGGAAACCGGACCTTCATCCCCGTCCGTCCCCAGCCGGCCTCCCGACCCATGCCCAGCCAGACCTCTTCCGCGTCGCCCTCCGGCAATTCCTTCGCGGGGCAGCTAATCCGCCTCCTGCTCGGCCTGCTCTTCATCGCCGCCGTCGTCGGCTACGTGCTGATGCGCGGGGACGCCACCAGCGTGCCCATCGTGGCCATCGCCGCCGCCTTCGGCGCCTACATGGCCATGAACATCGGCGCCAACGACGTCGCCAACAACGTCGGCCCGGCCGTGGGCTCGAAGGTGCTGACCCTGGGCGGCGCCCTGCTGATCGCCGCCATCTTCGAGGCGGCCGGCGCGATCATCGCCGGCGGCGAAGTGGTCGGCACGATCCGCAGCGGCATCATCAATCCCGAACTCATCCCGGACCCCCAGTCCTTCGTCTGGCTGATGATGGCCGCCCTGCTGGCCGCCGCCCTGTGGCTGAACCTGGCCAGCGCGGTCGGCGCCCCGATCTCGACCACCCACTCGATCGTCGGCGCGGTGCTCGGCGCCGGCATCGCCGCCAGCGGCGGCACCGACGTGGTCAACTGGACCAAGATGACCAGCATCGTCGCCAGCTGGGTGGTCTCGCCCGTGCTCGGCGCGGCCATCGCGGCCTTGTTCCTGTACCTGATCAAGCGCACCATCACCTACAAGCACGACATGGTCAGCGCCGCGCGCACCCACGTGCCGGTGCTGATCGCGCTGATGGCCTGGGCCTTCGCCACCTACCTGATGCTCAAGGGCCTCGACCGCCTGTTCCCGGTCAGCTTCCCCGTCGCCCTGCTCATCGGCCTAGTGGTGGCCGGCATCGTGCTGTTCGTGGCCCGGGCCGCCGTGGTGCGGCGGGCCGCCAGCCTCGAGAACGGCAAGCAGTCGATCAACCGCCTGTTCGCCCTGCCGCTGGTCTTCGCCGCGGCCCTGCTCAGCTTCGCGCACGGCTCGAACGACGTGGCCAACGCCATCGGCCCGCTGGCCGCCATCATCGACGTGGTGGTCGGTGGCCAGGCGATCGCCGGCTCCGCGCCCATCCCGATGTGGGTGATGGTGAGCGGCGCGCTGGGCATCGCCATCGGCCTGGCCCTGTACGGCCCGCGCGTCATCCGCACGGTGGGTTCGGAGATCACCGAGCTCGACCCGATGCGCGCCTTCTGCATCGCCATGGCGGCCACCCTCACCGTGATCGTGGCCAGCCAGCTGGGCCTGCCGATCAGCACCACCCACGTGGCCGTGGGCGCGGTGTTCGGCGTGGGCTTCCTGCGCGAGTACCTCAAGACCAACTGGACCCGGATCGTCGAGGACATCAAGGCCCACCACCCCGCCGGCGACCAGGCCGCCATCGACGCCTTCATGGCCCGGTTCACCGCCGCCGACATCACCGCGCGCGGGGAGATGCTCCGCGAGCTCAAGCGCCAGTACAAGGCGCGCCAGGAGACCCCGGAGCACCTGGACAAGGCCGAGCGCAAGAAGCTGCGTCGTGCCCACAAGCAGGAGCTCGTCAAGCGTTCGCTCGTGCTGCGCATCGCCGCGGCCTGGGTGATCACGGTGCCGGCCTCGGCCTTCATCGCCGCGATCCTGTTCTTCACCCTGCGCGGCATGTTGATGGAGTGAGGTCGCGTCGCGCGCGACCGGCTCAATCGCCCAGCTTGCGCAGCGAGAGTGCGTTGACGCAGTAGCGCAGCCCGGTGGGCGGCGGGCCGTCGGGGAAGACGTGGCCCAGGTGGGCGTCGCAGGCGTTGCAGGTGATCTCCACCCGCACCATGCCGTGGCTTTCGTCGCCCAGGTAGGCCACGGCGGCGTCCTGCAAGGGAGCGGTGAACGAGGGCCAGCCGGTGCCCGACTCGAACTTGGTGCCGGCGTCGAACAGCGGCGTGCCGCAACAGGCGCAGCCGTAGCGGCCCGGCTCGAACAGCCCGCACAGCGGAGAACTGAAGGGCCGCTCGGTGCCGGCCAGGCGGGTGACCTGGAACACGTCGGGCGGGAGCCGGGCCCGCCACTCGGCTTCGGACTTTTCCACGCGCGCGGGCGGCGGCGGATTGCCGCCGCGCACCCGCGCCAGCACGTCAGGCCAGCGGTGCATCTCAGCCCTTCGGATCGGGGCCCAGCGCGGCCACCACGCTCTCGCGCGCGGCATCGACGGCCGACTTGGCGGCCATCAGCGTGGACTGGCCGGCATTCATGTCGGCCTCGAGCTGCTGGATCTGGCGGCGGGCCTCGGCCACGGCCTCGACCGAGCGGTCGGCGAGCGCGCGGTCGGCATCGACCTGGCGGCGGGTGATCTGGCCCTTGGCCGCCTGGGCTTCACTGCGCGCCAGCCGGTCCTCGGCCTGGTCGCGGGCCGACTCGGCCGCCGCCAGGGCGGCACGGGCCGCCTCGAGCTGGGCCTGCCGGGCCTGCACTTCAGCCAGCGCCGCTTCGACGGCGCTGGCGGCCACGCGCAGCTTTTCGCCGGCCTCGGCGAGCCCGGCCTCCTGCGCATGCACGGGCGACGCGCCGGCCGCGAGGGCCAGCGCAAGAGTCACGGCGGCCAGCGGCCGCATTGCTTTCGTATCCAAGCGAATCCTCCTGTGGACCAGGCAGGCCGCCCCCTTCGGACCACGCCAACGGGCCGAGTCTAGCCCGTTTTCACGCGGATGTGACCCCGTCCCGCTCAGGCCACGTAGATGGTCTGGATGTTGGTGAACTCGTGGATGCCGTGCTCGGCCAGCTCGCGGCCGAAGCCCGAGGCCTTGGTGCCGCCGAACGGCAGCCGCACGTCCGAGCGCACCAGCGAGTTGACGAAGCAGGCGCCGGCCTGGATGCGCCGGGCCAGGCGCTCGCCGCGATGGGCGTCGGCGGTCCAGACGCTGGCGCCCAGGCCGAAGCGGGTGGCGTTGGCCACGCGCACCGCCTCGTTTTCGTCGGCCACGCGCAGGATCGAGGCCGCCGGGCCGAACAGCTCTTCGTCCCAGGCCGGCATGCCCGGCACCACGGCGTCGAGAATGGTCGCCGGGTAGTGGGTGTCGCCCTGCCCCGGCCGGCCGCCGAGCAGCACGCGGGCACCGCGGGCCACGCTGTCCATCACCTGCCGGTGCAGTTCGTCGCGCAGGTCGGCGCGGGCCATGGGCGCCAGCGTGGTGGCCTCGTCGTTCGGGTCGCCCACCTGCAGCTTCGCGGCCGCCTCGCAAAAAGCGCGCACGAAACGGTCGGCGATGCCGGGCGTGACGATGAAGCGCTTGGCGGCGATGCAGGTCTGGCCGGCGTTGCCGAAGCGCGAAGCCACCGCCACCGGCACCGTTTTCTCGAGGTCGGCGTCGTCGAGCACGATGAAGGGGTCGGAGCCACCGAGCTCGAGCACGCACTTCTTGAGGTGACCGCCGGCGGTGGCGGCCACCGAACGGCCGGCGCGCTCGCTGCCGGTCAGGGTGACGGCCTTGACCCGCGGGTCGGCGATGACCGCCGCGGCCTGCTCGTTGTCGATGTGCAGCACGCCGAACACGCCGGCGGGCACGTCGGCCTCGGCCAGCACCTCGGCGATGGCGTCGGCGCAGGCCGGCACGTTGGTGGCGTGCTTGAGCAGGGCCACGTTGCCGGCCATCAGGCCCGGTGCGAGGAAGCGGAACACCTGCCAGACCGGGAAGTTCCACGGCATGATCGCCAGCACGCAGCCCAGCGGCTCGTAGCGCACGTAGCTGCGCGCGGCCTCGGTGCCGATGGCCTGATCGGCCAGGTAGCGGGCGGCGTGGTCGGCGTAGTACTCGCAGGCCGAGGCGCTCTTCTCCACCTCGGCCAGGGCCTCGCGGCGCAGCTTGCCCATCTCGGCCGACATGGTCAGGGCCAGGTCCTCGCGGCGCGCGCGCAGCGTGGCGGCGACGCGGCGCAGGTGCCCCGCTCGCTCGTCGATCGAAAGCGCCGACCAGGCCGGGAACGCGGCCTCGGCGGCGGCCAGGCTGGCCTCGACCGCGGCCGGCGGCATCAGCGGGAACGGACGGACTTCCCCGGTCCAGGGGTCGCGGTTGGCGTGGCTCATGGTTTCAACCCTTCTGCAGGGCCAGCTGGGCGTCGCGCCGGCGGCGCTTGTCCTCGCGGCTCATCACCCACCAGCCGATCACGGCGGCGATGGACACGGCGACGATCATCAGCGTCGCCAGTGCATTGATCTTCGGGCTCACGCCCAGGCGAACCGAGGAAAACACCTTCATCGGCAGCGTGGTGGACGACGGGCCGGACACGAAGCTGGCGATCACCAGGTCGTCCAGGCTCAGGGTGAAGGCCAGCAGCCAGCCGGCGATCAGCGCCGGCGCAATGATGGGCAAGGTGATCACGAAGAAAACCTTCACCCGGTTCGCGCCCAGGTCCATCGCCGCCTCCTCGAGCGAGCGGTCGAGCTCGGCCAGGCGCGAACTGATGACCACGGTCACGAAGGCCATGGCGAAGGTGACGTGGGCTATCCAGATGGTGAGCATGCCGCGCTGGGCGCCGATGCCGATGGTGGGGCCGTAGGACACGAACAGCAGCAGGATGGACAGGCCCGTGATGACCTCGGGCATGACCAGCGGCGCGGTGATCAGGCCGCCGAAGATGGTCTTGCCGGGGAAATGGCGCATGCGCACCATCGCCATCGAAGCCATCGTTCCCAGCACGACAGCCGCGCAGGCGGTCCAGAACGCCACCTGGATGCTCACCCAGGCGGCGTCCATCATCTGCTTGTCGCGGAACAGCTCGCCGTACCACTTCACCGAGAAGCCCGACCACACCGTGACCAGGCGCGATTCGTTGAACGAGTACACCATCAGGCTCAGGATCGGCGCGTACAGGAACACGAAGCCCAGCACGAGCATCGTCTTGGTGAAGGCCGAGGTGCGCTGCGCCTGGCTCATGACAGCCTCGACTCCATTTCCTTCGACTGCGACCGGTGGAAGATGCTGATCGGCACGATCAGCAGCACCAGCATCACGATCGCCACCGCCGAGGCCACCGGCCAGTCGCGGTTGTTGAAGAACTCCTGCCACAGCACCCGGCCGATCATCAGCGTGTCGGGCCCGCCGAGCATCTCGGGGATGACGAACTCGCCCACCACCGGGATGAGCACCAGCATCGAGCCGGCGATGATGCCCGCCTTCGACAGCGGCAGCGTGACCGTGAGGAAGGCCTTCCACGGCGGCGCACCGAGGTCGTTGGCGGCCTCGAGCAGGCGATGGTCGTGCTTGACCAGGTTGGCGTACAGCGGCAGCACCATGAACGGCAGGTAGGCGTAGACGATGCCGATGTACACCGCCACCGGCGTGTGCAGGATGGCCAGCGGCTGCTCGATCAGGCCCATGCCCATGAGCACGTTGTTGAGCAGGCCGTTGTTCTTGAGGATGCCCACCCAGGCGTAGATGCGGATGAGGAACGAGGTCCAGCTGGGCAGGATGACCAGCATCAGCGCGATGTTGCGCGTGGCCGGGTCCATGCGCGAGATGCCGTAGGCGATCGGGTAGCCCACCAGCAGGCACAGGAAGGTGGAGACCACCGCGATCTCGAGCGAGCTCAGGTAGGCCTTCACGTACAGGCTGTCGCGCACCAGGAACAGGTAGTTGCCGGTGTTGAGCGTGATCTCGAGCTTGTCGCCGGCCCAGGACACCAGCTCGGTGTAGGGCGGCATGGCGATGGCCGCGCTGGAGAAGCTGATCTGCAGGGCGATGGCGAAGGGGATGGCGAAGAACAGCAGCATCCACAGGTAGGGCACGCCGATCACCAGCCAGCGCGGGCCGGGCAGGCGCTTTCGCAGCGAGCGTCCCAGGTTCTTCACGAGGTGAGCACCACGCCCGCCTGGTCGTCCCAGCTCAGCCACACCTCGTCGTTCCAGGTGAAGCGCTCGCTGGCCCAGCGCTGGCTGTTGACCATGTTCGCCAGCAGCTTGGTGCCGCCCGGCAGGCGGACATGGAAAACCGAGTGGCTGCCGAAATAGGCGATGTCCTCGATGCTGCCGCGCACCTTGTTGTGCGGCTGCGCCGGCTCGTCCTTGTCGACCTGGATCTTCTCGGGCCGGATGGCCAGCGCCACTTCCTGCCCCTCGAAGCCGGTGACGCCGTGCCCCACGTAGGCCAGGTGCTCGAGCGCCGGGCTGGTGATGGTGATGAAGTCCTTCTCGTCGTCCTTGATGCGGCCCTCGATGAGGTTCACCGAGCCGATGAACTCGGCGGTGAACCGGCAGCTGGGCTGCTCGTAGATTTCATCCGGGGTGCCGACCTGGCGGATCCAGCCCGAGTCCATGATGGCGATGCGGTGGGCCATGGTCATGGCCTCTTCCTGGTCGTGGGTGACCATCACGCAGGTCACGCCCAGGCGCTCGACGATGTTCACCAGCTCGAGCTGCATCTGCGAGCGCAGCTTCTTGTCGAGCGCGCCCATCGGTTCGTCGAGCAGCAGCAGCTTCGGGCCCTTGGCCAGCGAGCGGGCCAGCGCCACGCGCTGCTGCTGGCCGCCGGAGAGCTGGTGCGGCTTGCGCCGCGCGTACTTCTCCATCTGCACCAGCGCCAGCATTTCCTGCACGCGGCGCGCGGCTTCGGCCTTGGGCATGCCGTCCTGCCTGAGGCCGAAGGCCACGTTCTGCTCCACGCTCATGTGCGGGAACAGCGCGTAGGACTGGAACATCATGTTCAGCGGCCGCTCGTAGGGCGGCAGGCCGGTGATGTCCTGGCCGTCGAGAACGATCCGGCCCTTGGTCGGCTTCTCGAAGCCCGCGAGGCAGCGCAGCAGGGTGGACTTGCCGCAGCCCGAGGCGCCCAGCAGGGCGAAGATCTCGCCCTGCCGGATCGACAGGCTCACGTCGTCCACCGCCACGAAGCCATCGAACTCCTTGCGCACCGATTCGATGCGCAGGTAGTCCTCGGCGCCCAGTTTGTCGTTCTTGGGGGCGCCCGCCAGGACGCCGTTCGCGGTCGCTGCCATGCGCGCTTACTGCCCGGTCTTGAGGGTGGTCCAGTGGCGGGTGAACAGGCGGTCCACCTCGGGCGGCAGCACCGCCAGGGTGAAGAGCTTGGCCTTGGTCTCCTCGTCCGGGTAGATGCCCGGATCGTTGAGCACGGCCTCGTCCACCATCGGCAGCGCGGCGGTGTTGGCGCTGGCGTACATCACGTAGTTCTGGATGCCGGCCATCACGTCCGGGCGCATCAGGTAGTCGAGGAACAGGTAGGCGTTGTCGACGTTGCGGGCATCCTTGGGGATGGCCAGCATGTCGAACCACATCGGCGCGCCTTCCTTCGGGATCGAGTAGGCCACTTCCACCGCCGGCTTGCCGGGGTTGGCCTCGGCGGCCTCGGCGGCGCGGGCCTGGGCCTGGATGATGTCGCCCGACCAGCCCACGGCCACGCAGATGTCGCCGTTGGCCAGGTCGTTGATGAACTGCGAGGAGTGGAAATAGGTGATGTGCGGGCGCAGCTCGCGCAGGCGGTCGACACCCTTCTGGATCACCGCCTCGTCGAAGCTGTTGGGCTCCTCGCCGAGGTACTGCAGCACCGGCGGGATGATCTCGGACGGGGTGTCGAGGATGGCCACGCCGCAGCCCTTGAGCTTGGCGAGGTTGGCCGGCTCGAACACCAGCGCCCAGCTGTCCACCGGCGCGTCCTCGCCCAGCACTTCCTTCACCTTCTGCACGTTGTAGCCGATGCCGGTGGTGCCCCACAGATAGGGCAGCGAGTGGGCGTTGCCCGGGTCGTTCTGCGCCAGCAGCGCCATGAACTCCGGATCGAGGTTGCCATAGTTCGACAGGCGCGACTTGTCGATCTCCCGGAACACGCCGGCCTGCACCTGGCGCGAGAGGAAGGTGAGCGAAGGCACGACGATGTCGTAGCCGGTGTTGCCGGCCATGAGCTTGGCCTCGAGCACCTCGTTGGAGTCGAAGACGTCGTAGGTGACCTTGATGCCCGTCTCGGCCTGGAAGCCGGCGATGGTGTCCTCGCCGATGTAGTCCGACCAGTTGTAGACGTTGAGCACCTTCGAGCCGCCCTGGGCGGCGGGCGCGGCGGCGCCGGCTTCGGTGGCGGGCTTGTCGCCGCCGCAACCGGCCAGCGCAAGGGCAAGGCAAAGAGCAGACATCCTGGCTTTCATCGGCACACTCCCCTCAAAGGTGGACTAAGCGTTGGTGTTGCTGGTTCCATCATACACACGGCCCGGCCGGCTACCGCCCGCGCCGGGCCTGGTCTTCACGACGTCTTGATGCCGAGCTCGCGCGCGGTCAGGTCGAGCGCGCGCCAGGCCTTCCCGGCCAGCTCGTCGACCTGGGCGCGGGTGATCACCAGCGGCGGCGAGAGCAGCATCGCGTCATTGGTGGCGCGCAGGATCAGGCCATTGCGCAGGGCGAAGTCGCGGCACATCTGCCCCACCCTGCCCCGGTCCGGGAAATACTCGCGGGCGGGCTTGCGCGGCACCAGCTCGAGCGCGCCGACCATGCCGACGATGCGGGCCTCGCCCACCAGCGGATGTTCGCCCAGGGCTTTCCACTTCTGCGCCAGGTAGGGGCCGATGTCGTCGCGGCAGCGCTCGACCAGCTTCTCCTCCTGCAGGATGCGGATGTTCTCCAGCGCGACGGCCGCGCACACCGGGTGGCCCGAATAGGTGTAGCCGTGGGCCAGCTCGCCGCCCTGGGTCGCCAGCACGCCGGCCACGCGGTCGTTGAACATCACCGCGCCCAGCGGGATGTAGCCCGAGGTGATGCCCTTGGCCAGGGTCATCACGTCGGGGCGGAAGTCGTAGGTCTCGGCGGCGAACCAGTTGCCGGTGCGGCCGAAGCCGCAGATGACCTCGTCGGCCACCAGCAGCACGTCGTACTGGCGGCAGATGCGCTCGATCTCCTTCCAGTAGTTGCGCGGCGGGATGTAGACGCCGATGGCGCCCATCACCGGCTCGCCGATGAAGGCGGCCACGTTCTGCGGCCCGAGCTCGAGGATCTTGTCCTCCAGGCGCTTGGCGGCCACGCGGCCGTACTCTTCCTCGTCGAGGTCGCCGCCGTCTCCGAACCAGTACGGCGGCGCGATGTGCTGGATGTCCGGGATCGGCAGCCCGCCCTGCTTGTGCATGCCGCGCATGCCGCCGAGGCTGGCGCCGGCCACGGTGGAGCCGTGGTAGCCGTCGTGGCGGCCGATGAAGATGCGCTTTTCCGGCTTGCCCTGCACCGCCCAGAAGTGCCGCACCATGCGCAGGATGGTGTCGTTGGCCTCCGAGCCCGAGTTGGTGAAGAAGGCGTGGTTGAGGTCGTGCGGCGTGAGTTCGGCGAGCTTGGCCGACAGCCGCACCGTGGGCTCGGTGGTGCACTGGAAGAAGCTGTTGTAGTAGGCCAGCTGGGTCATCTGGCGCGAGGCCACCTCGCCCAGCTCCTTGCGGCCGTAGCCGATGTTCACGCACCACAGGCCGGCGAAGGCGTCGAGCAGCTGGTTGCCCTCGGCGTCCCAGACGTAGCAGCCCTCGCCCTTGGTCAGGATGCGCGTGCCCTTCTTGGCCAGCGCCGCGTTGTCGTTGAACGGGTGCAGGTGGTGGGCGGCGTCGAGCTGCTGCAGGGTGCGGGTGTCGATCGATTCCATGTCGTCTCCGGGGTTCAGACGTTGAGCAGCAGGAACTCGCGTTCCCAGGAGCTGATCACGCGCAGGTAGGTCTGGTGTTCCTTGTCCTTGACGGCCGCGTAGGCGCGCACGAAGCGCTCGCCCAGCAGCGTGCGCAGCGGCTTGCAGGCGCGCAGCTCGGCCAGCGCCTCCTCGAGCGAGCGCGGCAGGTCGTAGCCCTTGGCGTGGGCGCTGCCCGAGAGCGGCTCGGTGGGCTGGATCTTTTCCTTGATGCCCAGGTAGCCGCAGGCCAGGGTGGCCGCCAGCGCCAGGTAGGGGTTGACGTCCGAACCCGCGAAGCGGCTTTCGACGCGGGCGTTCTCGGGCGTGTCCATCGGCACGCGCAGGCCGCAGGTGCGGTTGTCGTAGCCCCACTGCACGTTCTTGGGCGAGACCTCGCCGAAGGCCAGGCGCCGGTAGGAGTTCACGTTCGGGCCGAAGAAGGCCATCGCCGCCGGCACGTACTTCTGCAGGCCGCCCAGGTAATGCAGGAAGGTCTCGGTGTGCGCCCCGGCCTTGCCCGCCGAGAAGACGTTCTTGCCGGTCTTGAGGCTGTGCAGGCTCTGGTGGATGTGCATCGAGCTGCCCGGCTCGTTCTCCATCGGCTTGGCCAGGAAGGTGGCGTAGATGCCGTGGCGCATCGCCGCCTCGCGCATGCTGCGCTTGAACAGGAACACCTGGTCGGCGCGCGAGAGCGGGTCGGCGTGCACGAAGTTGACCTCGAGCTGGGCGGCGCCGGACTCGTGCACCAGCGTGTCCACGTCCAGCTCCATCGCCTCGCAGTAGTCGTACATCAGGTCGAGGATGGGGTCGAACTCGTTGACCGCGTCGATCGAATACGACTGCCGCGCCGTCTCGGGGCGGCCGTTGCGGCCGGCCGGCGGCTGCAGCGGGAAGTCCGGGTCGGTGTTGCGCTGGACCAGGAAGAACTCCAGCTCGGGCGCGATCACCGGCTGCAGGCCGATGCCCTCGTACAGCGAGAGCACGCGCTTGAGCACGTTGCGCGGCGCCAGCTCGTGCGGGCGGCCGTCCTTGGTGTAGCAGTCGTGGATGACCTGGGCGGTGGGGTCGGTGGCCCAGGGCACCATGCGGATGGTGTCGGGGTCGGGCCGCAGCACCATGTCCGAATCGGAGGGGCTGACCAGCTCGTCGTACTCGTCCGGGTAGTCGCCGGTGACGGTGGTGGCGAAGATGCCTTCGGGCAGGCGGGTGCCGTAGTCGTGCGAGAACTTGGCGGCCGGGATGATCTTGCCGCGGGCGTTGCCGGTGATGTCGGGCACCAGGCACTCGACCTCGGTGATGCGGCGCTCCTTGAGCCAGCGCTTGATGGCGCTTTCCTGCTGTTCCTGCTCGGTCTGTCGCGGGATTTTCTTCTTGGCCATGGGCCTTACTGCCTTTGCTGCGCGCGTTGGCGGCATGCGGCCGCGAACGCCTGGAAGATGCCCAGGTAGAACGGGTTCTCGGTGACCCGCCACTCCGGGTGCCACTGCACGGCCAGCAGGAATGGATCGGGGGCGTCGGGCCGGCCGCGGTCGAGCCGCACCGCCTCGACCAGGCCGTCGGGCGCGATGGCCTCGACCACCAGGCCCGGCGCCAGCTGCCGCAGGCCCTGCCCGTGCAGGGAATTGACCATCACCTCGCGCGTGCCGGCGATGCGGTGCAGCCAGCCGCCCTCGGCGAGCTCGACCGGGTGCGAGGGTGCGTACTGCACGCCCAGCGGGTCGTCCTTGTTCTCGCGGTGATCGTTGAAGCCGATGATCTCGTGCACCTTCTGGTGCAGCGTGCCGCCCAGGGCCACGTTCACTTCCTGGAAGCCGCGGCAGATGGCCAGCACCGGCAGGCCGCGTTCGATGGCCAGGCTCACCAGCTCGAGGGTGTTGGCGTCGCGCGCCGGGTCGTGCAGGTTGCCCTCGTAGCTGGGCTCGGTGCCGTAGTGGTGCGGCTCGATGTTGCTGGGCGCGCCGGTAAGAAGCAGGCCGTCGAGGCGGTCGAGCAGCGCGGCGTGCTCCAGCGGCGGTGCCAGCGAGGGCAGCAACACCGGCAGACAGCCTGCCCCGTCGACCACGGCCCGCACGTATTTCTCGCCCACCGCCTGGAAGGGGTGGTGACCGATCTGCTTGCGATCGCAGGGCAGGCCGACCAGCGGGCTTGGACGCATACGAGCCTCGGCGAGGGGATGCCCGACCTTACTCCGGCCGTTTGATTTTATCAACGTATCGGCCCGAATGATGAGGATTCTTTACAATCTCAACCCCCGATGCCAGACTCCCGGCACCCCTGCGGATGCCCGTCATGAACCAGCTCGCCCTGCCCGCCGAAGACGCCGCCACCCTGGCCCAGCTCCGGGATTGCGAGCAGATCGACCTGCTGCTTCCGGACATGAACGGCCTGCTGCGCGGCAAGCGCATCAGCCGCGACGCCCTGGAGAAGGCCTACAAGGACGGCGTCTGCCTGCCCATGTCGCTGGTGGCCACCGACATCACCGGCAACACGGTGGAGGAAACCGGCCTGGGCTACGACATCGGCGACGAGGACCGCATCTGCCGGCCGGTGCCGGGCAGCCTGCGCCCCGTGCCCTGGCAGCCCCGCCCCTCGGCCCAGCTGCTGCTGCAGATGGAGGACGGCGCCGGCGGCATGTTCGAGGTACAGCCGCGCGAAGTGCTGCGGCGCGTGCTGGCGCAGTACCAGGCCCTGGGCCTGACCCCGGTGGTGGCGGTGGAGCTGGAGTTCTACCTGCTCGACAACCAGGTGGACGACCGCGGCCACCCGCAGGTGGCGCGCAACCCGGCCACCGGCGAGCGCAACCACAGCACGCAGGTCTATTACATCCAGGACCTGGACGATTACCGCGAGTTCACCGACGAGGTGGCCGCCGCCTGCCGCGCCCAGGGCATCCCGGCCGACACGGCCGTGGCCGAATACGCGCCGGGCCAGTTCGAGATCAACCTCAAGCACCGCGCCGACGCCCTGCAGGCCTGCGACGACGCGATCATGCTCAAGCGCGCCATCAAGGCCGTCGCCACCCGGCGCGGGCTGCTGGCCAGCTTCATGGCCAAGCCCTTCGCCGACCAGGCCGGCAGCGGCGCCCACATCCACGCCAGCGTGCTCGATGCCGACGGCCGCAACATCTTCGCCTGCGAGCCCTCGGCGCCCAGCGACGCCCTGCGCCACGCCGTGGCCGGCCTGCAGGCCGCCAGCCGCGACTGCATGCTGATGTTCGCCCCGCACGCCAACAGCTACCGGCGCTTCGTGCTCAATGCCTTCGTGCCGCTCAACGACGCCTGGGGCTTCAACAACCGCACCGTGGCCATGCGCATCCCGCACAGCGACGCGGCCAACGTGCGCATCGAGCACCGCATCGCCGGCGCCGACGCCAACCCCTACCTGGTCACCGCCGCGGTGCTGGCCGGCATGCTCCAGGGCCTGCAGGACAAGGGCGACCCGGGCCCGCCGACGGTGGGCAATGCCTATGAACAGGGCGAGGCGCGCGAGCTGTTCTGGCGCGACACGCTCAAGGACTTCATGGCCAGCGACTTCGTGGTGCGGCACTTCGGCGAGCGCTTCCGGCACATCTACGGCCAGCAGAAGCTCAAGGAGCTGCGCAGCTTCCAGCGCGAGGTGACCTCGCTGGAAGTGGACTGGTACCTGCGGCAGGTCTGACATGGCCGTGCGCAAGCCCGCGGCGCACGTCGATTCCTGGTATTCGCGTTCGGCCACGCCCTCGCCTGCCCGCCCCGCGCTCGAAGGCCGCCTCCGCTGCGACGTGGTCGTGATGGGCGCGGGCCTGTCGGGCCTGTCGGCCGCGCTGGAGCTGGCCGAGGCCGGGCTGGACGTGGTGGTGCTCGAGGCCGAGCGCGTGGGCTGGGGCGCCAGCGGCCGCAACGGCGGCCAGGTGATCTTCGGCTTCGGCTGCGACCAGGCCAAGATCGCGGCGATGCTGGGCGCGGAGGAATCGAAGCGCCTGTTCGACTGGTCGGTCGAAGGCGTCGAGCTCGTGAAGCAACGCATCGCCAGACACGGCATCGGCGCGCACTGGCGCGATGGCCACGCCCACGTGGCCATCAAGCCGCGGCACGTCACCGAGCTCAAGGCCTGGCAGGCCGACCTGGCCACGAACTACGGCTACGGCGTGGACTGGTGGGAGCGCGAGCAGCTTCAGGCCGTGCTGCCGAGCCCGCGCTATATCGGCGCGCTGTTCGACGCGCGCTCGGGCCACCTGCATCCGCTCAACTACACCCTGGGCGTCGCCCGCGCCGCCGAAGCGGCGGGTGCCCGCATTTTCGAGCGCAGCGAGGTGCTCTCGCTCACGCGCGCCGCCAGGCCGCTGCTTCGCACCGCCAACGGCGAGGTCGAGGCCAGCTTCGTGGTGCTGGCCGGCAACGCGCTGGCTCACGGCATCGCGCCCGAGCTCGACGCGAAGATCATGCCGGTGGGCACCTACGTCGGTGCCACCGCGCCGCTGGGCGCCGAGCGCGCCCGCGCACTCATCCGCAACGACATGGCCGTGGCCGACATCAACTGGGCCCTGGACTACTTCCGCCTCAGCGCCGACCACCGCCTGCTGTTCGGCGGCCGCGCCAGCTACTCCACCCTGCCCCCGCCCAACCTGCCGGGCGTGATGACGCACCGCATGCGCCGCGTCTTCCCGCAACTGGCCGACGTGAAGTTCGAGCAGGTCTGGGGCGGCCTGATCGACATCAGCCTCAACCGCGCGCCGCACTGGGGCCGGCTGGGCGACAACATCTATTTCGCCCAGGGCTTCAGCGGCCACGGCGTGGCCGCCACCGGCCTGGCCGGGCGCGTGATCGCCGAGGCCATCCGCGGCCAGGCCGGGCGCCTGGACGCCTTCGCCCGCATCCCGCACCGCCCCTTCCCCGGCGGCCGCGCCCTGCGCACGCCCCTGCTGGTGGCGGCGATGGCGTGGTACAAGCTGCGGGATGCGCTCTGGTAACGAGAATCAGCCCAAAGCCACTGCCCGCGAATGGATCGGCCTGGCCGTGCTGGCCCTGCCCTGCCTGATCTATTCGATGGACCTGACGGTACTGTACCTGGCGCTGCCGCAGATCGCCGAGCAGCTGCGGCCCAGCTCCACCCAGCTGCTGTGGATGGTGGACATCTACGGCTTCCTGCTGGCCGGTTTCCTCGTGACCATGGGCACGCTGGGCGACCGCATCGGCCGGCGCAAGCTGCTGATGATCGGCGCGGCGGCCTTCGGCGCGGCCTCGGTGCTGGCGGCGTTCTCGACCAGCGCGGAGATGCTGATCGCCAGCCGCGCCCTGCTGGGCGTCACCGCCGCGACGCTCTCGCCCTCGACGCTCTCGTTGATCCGCAACATGTTCCTCGACGAAGCCCAGCGCGGCTTCGCCATCGGCGTGTGGGTGGCGGCGTTTTCGGCCGGCGGCATCCTCGGGCCGCTGTTCGGCGGCCTGCTGCTCGAGCACTTCTGGTGGGGCTCGGTGTTCCTGATCGCGGTGCCGGCCATGGTGCTGCTGCTGGTGCTCGGGCCGCTGCTGCTGCCGGAGTTCCGCGACGAGAACGCCGGCCGGCTCGACCTGCCCAGCGCCGTGCTCGCCACCAGCGCCGTGCTGTCGGTGATCTACGGCATCAAGCGCCTGGCCGAAGGCGGCTTCGCCCTGGCACCGCTGCTGGCCGTGGTGCTAGGCGTGGTGCTGGCCCGGGTCTTCCTGCGCCGCCAGACCCGCCTGGCCGACCCGATGATCGACGTGCGCCTGTTCGCCGAGCCGCGTTTCGGCGCGGCCCTGGCCTGCAACATCATCACGATGTTCGTGGCCTTCGGCTTCTTCCTGTTCGTCGCCCAGTATTTCCAGCTGGTGCTCGGCCTGAGCCCGCTGCAGGCCGGGCTGTGGACGCTGCCTTCGGGCGTGGTGTTCGTGATCGGCTCGCTGTCCGGGCCGCCGCTGGCCCAGCGACTGGGCGTGGCCAACGTCATCGCCGGCGGGCTGGGCCTGTCGGTGCTGGGTTTCGCCCTGCTCACGCAGTTGGGCAACCTGAGCTTCTTCTGGCTGATGGTCGGCTACACCGTGTTCTGCATGGGCCTGGCGCCCATCGGCGCGCTCACCACCGGCCTGGTGATGTCGGCCGTGCCGCCCGAACGCGCCGGCGTGGCCTCGGGCATGTCGGAAACCAGCTTCGAATTCGGCGGCGCGCTCGGCATCGCCGTGCTGGGCAGCGTGGTGACGGCGCTCTACCGCGGCGGCATTGAAACCGGCCTGCCGGCGGGCCTGCCGCCCGGCGCCCTCGAGGCCGCGCGCGACACGCTGGGCGGCGCCGTCGGTGCGGCGCGCGAACTGGGCGCGGCCGGCGAACCGATGCTGGCCGCGGCCCGTGCCGTTTACACCCGCACGCTCGAACAGGCCGCCTGGCTGTGCGGCGCGCTCAGCCTGGCGGGCATGGCCGTGATCATTTCCCTGCGCCGGCGCCTCGAGGCGCCTGGTTCAGTTCCGGGAGACAACCATGCCCCATGACACCCGCCAGGACACGAGCGAAGCCGTCGATGCCCTGATGGCAACCCTGTCGCACCCGCACCATGCCGGCATCCAGGCCCTGCGCCGCTGCCTGGCCGCAACGGACCCGCGCATCCAGGAAGGCGTGAAGTGGAATGCGCCCAGCTGGCGCACCCACGAGTATTTCGCCACCACGCACCTGCGCAGCAAACAGGGCTTCGGCCTGATCCTCCACCGCGGCGCCAAGGCCCGGGCGCTGCCCGAGGGCGGCCTCGCCGTTCCAGATCCCCAGGGCCTGCTCAAGTGGCTCGCTGCCGACCGTGCCATCGTCGAATTTCGCGACGAGGCGGATCTAGCCGCGAAACTACAGGCGCTTCAGGAGCTGCTGCGGGCCTGGATCGAAAGGGTTTGAGGCGTGGGCGTCCGCTTTCGGCCTATTCCGTTGAAAAACTCGCCATCTGGCTGGCGGCTGGGTCCGGCGGTTTGGCCGGATCAGTGATTCTTTCGCCAGGGGAGATGGAAAAATGGGC
>NZ_MEDO01000033.1 GCF_001724815.1 Arenimonas sp. SCN 70-307
AAGATCAAGGTCATCAAACGGGTGGCCTACGGCTACCGCGATGACGCCTACTTCTTCTTGAAGATCCGGGCGGCCTTCCCCGGACTTGGGTGAAGAACCCTTTTTTTGCCCGCGCTCAGGCCCCTTCGGCGGCGCACAGGGCCTCGAAGGCCGCCAGCACGGCCTGGCCGCTGGCCGGCGGCTCATGCTCGAAGCGCTGCAGCAGGGCGGCGCTGACCCGGCGCACGCCGGGGCCATTGGCGGCCTTGCCAGGCCCGTACACCCGCTCGCCCTCGCGCGAGCTGAAGCGGTGCAGGTCGAAGAAATAAAAGAGCTGGCCCCGGCTGAGGAAGCCCAGGCAGGTGGGGCCGCTGCCGGCCCGGTCGAGCGCGCGCCCGGCCCGGCGCTCGCGCTCGCGGCACAGGCGCAGGGCGCTGTCGGCCAGGTGCACGAAGGCCTCGCCGACGTTGGCGGTGTCGAGGTCGGCGGCCAGCCGGCCCAGGCGTTCGCCGCGGCGGGCATCGGGGTCGCCCGTCCATTCCGGGCGATCCCCGTCGAGCCACAGGCCCAGGCCGCGCGCCAGCGAACCGCCGGCCGCGGTGGCCAGGTCCTCGGCGTCGGCGTGCGGCAACGGCCGGGCGTCGAAGGTGCTGCCGGCGATCATCAGCTCCTGGGCCACGTACATCGCCCGGTCGGCCTCGCGGCCGAAGCCGCAGGCGTCGAGGATGCGGAAGGTCTCGGCGATGCTGGCCGCCTCGTTGCCGCCCACCGGCCCGGGCACGTCGAAGCGCTCGCGCTGGCGCAGGTCGTGGCAGGCCGAGAACACCAGCAGGGCCAGCCAGTCGGCCGGCGGCAGCGCGCCGTCGCCCAGGGCGTCCATCACGCGCAACAGCCGGCGCTCGGCCAGCTCCATGACGTGCACTTCGCTGTGGTAGTCGTGCGGGTCGTCGCCGAAGCTGCCGTGGCGCAAGCCCAGGCGGGCCAGGCCCAGCACGGTGGCATCCACGTGGCGGGCGATTTCGGCCTCCGGCAGGCCCTGGCCGGCGCGCCGGGCCACGGCTGCGATGCGGGCGGGCAGGTCGGCGGCGCGGCTGGCAAGCAGGGCCCGCGCGGCATTGGCGTCGGGCAGCGCGGCCTCGACCGCGTCGGCCGCATAGAGATTCGAATACCCGAGTATCACGCCCACCCCCGGCTGCGGTGCCTGCGCCCTGACCGAGTATACGTAGGGCGGCGTCGCGGCGAGCCACGTTCACAGCGCCCCCAGGCGGGCCATCGAGCAGGCCGGGCCCTCGCCGACGATGAAGTGGTCGAGCAGGCGCACCTCCACCAGGGCCAGGGCCTGGCGCAGCCGCGCCGTTACCGCCCGGTCGGCGGCGCTGGGCTCGGTGCAGCCGCTGGGGTGGTTGTGGCCGAGGATGACCGCCGCCGCGTGGTGGGCCAGGCAGCGCTGCACCACCTCGCGCGGGTGCACCTCGGCGCCGTCGAGGGTGCCGCGGAAAAGCTCCTCGAAGGCGATCACCCGGTGCCGGGTGTCGAGGAAGAGGCAGGCAAAAACTTCGTAGGGCAGGGCGCGCAGGCGGCGGGTGAGATAGTCGCCGGCCAGGCCCGGGTCGGTGAGCGCCTCGCCGCGGGCCAGGCCCTGGGCCAGGTGCCGGTGGCCGAGCTCGAGCGCGGCCACCAGCCGCCCGGCCCGCGCCGGGCCCAGGCCCGGCAGGGCCGCGAGCGCCGCCGCGGGGCGGTCGAGCAGGCCGCGCACGCCGCCTGCGTCGGCGAGCAGCCGCTGCGCCAGCGCCAGTGCCGGCATGCCGCGCTGGCCGGTGCCGAGCAGCAGGGCCAGCACCTCGGCGTCGCTGAGTGCGGCGGCGCCTCGGGTGAGCAGTTTTTCCCGGGGCAGTTCGGGGTCGTGGCGGTCGCGCAGGTGCATGCCGACAGGCTGCGCCCGGCGGCGGTCCGGCGGCGTCGGGGCGCTTCGGGGCATCGGGTAAGCTAGGGGCGTTCAGTATCGTCAGGGAAACCCGGTGTCCAACCTGCAAGGGCAACGCATCCTGCTCGGCGTCAGCGGCGGCATCGCCGCCTACAAGGCGGCCGAGCTGGTGCGCCGGCTGCGCGACGCCGGCGCCGAAGTACGGGTCGTGATGACCGCCTCGGCCCTGCATTTCGTCGGTTCCACCACCTTCCAGGCGCTGTCGGGCAATCCGGTGCGCAGCTCGCTCTGGGACGAGGCCGCCGAGGCGGCGATGGGCCACATCGAGCTGGCCCGCTGGGCCACGCGCGTGGTGGTGGCGCCGGCCACGGCCAACTCGATCCGCCGCCTGGCCCAGGGCCATGCCAACGACCTGCTCTCCACCCTGTGCCTGGCCACCGAGGCGCCGCTGCTGGTGGCGCCGGCGATGAACCGGGTGATGTGGGCGCACCCGGCCACCCAGGCCAACGTGGCCACGTTGCGCGCGCGCGGCGTGGCCTTCGTGGGTCCCGCCAGCGGCGACCAGGCCTGCGGCGAGGTCGGCGCCGGCCGCCTGGCCGAGACGGCCGACATCCTGGCCGCGCTGGAGGCCACGCTGGCGCCGCCGCGGCTGGCCGGCCGGCGCGTGCTGGTCAGCGCCGGGCCCACCTTCGAGGACATCGACCCGGTGCGTTTCCTCGGCAACCGCAGCTCCGGGAAGATGGGTTTCGCCGTGGCCGCCGCCGCGCGCCTGCTGGGCGCCGAGGTCACCCTGGTGGCCGGGCCGGTGGCCCTGGACACGCCGGCCGGCGTTCGCCGGATCGACGTGCGCCGCGCCGCGCAGATGCGCGAGGCCGTGCTGGCCGCGCTGCCCGGCCACGACGTGTACGTCGGCGCCGCCGCGGTGGCCGACTACGCGCCGGCCGAGACCCTGCCGCAGAAGCTCAAGAAATCCGGCGACAGCCTGACGATCACGCTGGTGCGCACCGCCGACATCCTGGCCGACGTGGCCGCGCACGCCGCCCGCCCGCGTCTTGTGGTGGGCTTCGCCGCCGAAACGCAGGACCTCGAGGGCTATGCCCGCGACAAGCTGCACCGCAAGGGGCTCGACCTGATCGCCGCCAACGACGTCTCGCGCGCCGGCCAGGGCTTCGAAGTGGACGACAACGCGTTGTCGGTGTTCTGGCGCGACGGCCGGCGCGACATCGCCCATGGCCCCAAGACCGCCGTGGCGCGCGAACTGATGGAACTGGTGGCAGGCCGGCTGGAGGCCGAAGCATGAGCGTTGAAATCGAACTCAAGCGGCTCGACCCGCGCCTGGGCAGCGAATTCCCGCTGCCCGACTACGCCACCGCGCACTCGGCCGGCATGGACCTGCGCGCGATGGTGGACCAGCCGCTGGCGCTGGCCCCGGGCGAGGCGCAGCTGGTGCCCACGGGCATCGCCATCCACATCGGCGACCCGGGGCTGTGCGCGGTCATCCTTCCGCGCTCGGGCCTGGGCCACAAGCAGGGCCTGGTGCTGGGCAACCTCACCGGCCTGATCGATGCCGACTACCAGGGGCCGCTGATGGTCAGCCTCTGGAATCGCGGCCGTAACTCCATCACCATCATGCCGGGGGACCGTGTCGCCCAGCTGGTGTTCCTGCCCGTGGCCCGGGCGGTCTTCCGGCAGGTGGAACAGTTCGAATCGAGCGCGCGCGGGGAAGGTGGCTTCGGCCACACGGGCGTGCGCTGAACGGGGCGGTCGCGCCGGGACAGGGGGAAGCATGAAATCGCTGGGCAAGATTCAGCTGCAATCGATCAAACCGGCCTGGCTGGTCGCCGGCCTGGCGGTGCTGGCCGCGCTGTGGTTCGCCTGGAGCGGCTGGGGCGAGATGGCCTCGGCGCAGGCGCAGGCGCGGGTCGACGCCGCGCGCGCGAGCTCGGGCGCCGAGGTGGTCAATCGCATCCAGTCGGCCATGGCCGAGCTCGAGGGCCGGCGCACGCGCCTGGCGCTGGCCACCGCGCTGCAGCGCGAGGACCTGGCCTCGGCCGAGAACATCATCAAGGGCGGCTGGGACGGCGTCGAAGCCGTGCAGTGGCATGACCCGGGCCTCGATGCCGCCTACGAAGACCCCAAGGCCTTCGGTTATGGCCGGCTGGGCGTGATCGAGCTGTCGCTGCAGGACAATGCCAGCCGCGCCGCCGTGGTGCTCGATGGTGGCGCCCCCAAGCTGGGCCTGGCCGCGCCGGTGCTGGCCGATGGCCGCGTGCTGTCGGTGGTCTACGTGCGCCTTCCGCTCGAGCACCTGACCGGGCCGCTCTCGTCGGCCGACCTCTCGAGCGATGGTTACCTGGCCCTGCGCCAGGGCCGCCACAGCGTGTTCGAGCGCGGCGATACCGCCCTGGCCGGCGGCGCCGAGTTCGGCGCGGTGCCGATCCCGGGCACCCGCATGCGCGTGGTCTCGGCCGCGCCCGCCGGCAGCGGCGGCAGCATGCTCACCAGCTTCCTGCTCGCGGCCCTGAGCCTGCTGGTGGCCGCCGGCGTGCTGCTGCAGCCGCATCTGAAACTCTCGCGGCGCAAGGCGGGCGAAGAAGCGGAGGCCGCGCCGGTGGTGGGCGGCCCGACCCTGGCCGAACTCCAGGCCAGCGGCCAGCTCCAGGCCCCGCCGCCGCCGGTTGAAAAGCCCGGTTTCGAGAAGCCGCCGATGCCGGCGGCGCAGGCCGCCGCGCGGGCCGTGCTCGACCGCAGCATCTTCCGCGCCTACGACATCCGCGGCGTGGTCGGCAAGACGCTCGACGAGGACACCGCGCGCCTGATCGGCCAGGCCATCGGCAGCGTCATGCACGAGCAGGACGCGCGCAGCATCGTGGTCGGCCGCGACGGCCGGCTGTCGTCGCCGCGCATGGCCGCGGCCCTCATCGATGGCCTGCGCCGCGCCGGCCGCGAGGTGATCGACATCGGCGAGGCGCCGACGCCGGTCACCTATTTCGCCGCCTACCACCTGCGCGCCGGTTCCTGCGTGTCGGTCACCGGCAGCCACAACCCGCCGGACTACAACGGCTTCAAGATCGTCATCGAGGGCGAAACGCTGGCCGGCGACGCGATCCAGAAGCTCTACGAGCGCATCGCCGAGAACCACCTGCACCTGGCCGACGAGCCGGGCCTTTGCAGCAAGCGCGACGTCGCCGAGGACTACGTCCAGCGCATCGCCGGCGACATCCAGATCGAGCGCAAGCTCAAGGTCGTGGTCGATTGCGGCTCGGGCATCGCCGGCGCGATCGCGCCGCAGGTGCTCGAGGCCATCGGCGCCGAGGTCGAGCCGCTGTTCTGCGAGGTGGACGGCAATTTCCCGCACCACCACCCGGACCCGAGCGACCCGGCCAACCTGCAGGACCTGGTGAACGTGGTGCAGCGCGTCGGCGCCGACCTCGGCCTGGCCTTCGACGGCGACGGCGACCGCCTCGGCGTGGTGACCCGTTCGGGCGAGATGATCTATCCCGACCGCCTGCTGATGCTGTTCGCCGCCGACGTGCTCGAGCGCAACCCGGGCGCCTGCATCATCTACGACGTCAAGTGCACCGGCCACCTGGCCATGCACATCCTGCGCCACGGCGGCAGCCCGCTGATGTGGAAGACCGGCCACTCGCTGATCAAGTCCAAGATGCGCGAGACCGAGGCCGAGCTGGCCGGCGAGATGAGCGGCCACTTCTTCTTCCGCGAGCGCTGGTACGGTTTCGACGACGGCATCTACGCCGCCGCGCGCCTGCTCGAGATCCTCTCGAGCCGCGGCGAGAGCCCGCAGGAGATCTTCGACGCCCTGCCCAAGGGCGTGTCCACGCCCGAGCTCAAGATCCACGTCGAGGAAGGCCGCCAGTACACCTTCATCGAGGACTTCCTGGCCCAGGCCCGCTTCGAGGGCGCACGCCTGGCCACCATCGACGGCCTGCGCGCCGACTGGCCGGATGGCTGGGGCCTGGTGCGGGCGTCGAACACGACGCCGGTGCTGGTGCTGCGCTTCGACGCCAAGGACGAGCAGGCCCTGGGGCGCATCAAGGAAGCCTTCCGCGAGCAGTTGCTCGCGGTCGATCCGTCGCTGCAGCTGCCGTTCTGAGGCCCGGCCTCAGCCGGCCGCGTCGTCCGCGGCCGGTGCCGGCTCGGCGCTTTCCTCGGCCGCCGGCCGGGTGGTGCCGCCACGCAGTTCGTGGAAGCGCTTGACCAGGTATTCGAGCTCCTGGTCGAGCCGCATCAGCTCGGCCTGCTTCACCACCAGCATGTTCTGCTGCTTGGCCATTTCCTGGTGCAGCTCCCGGATGGTCGCGGCCTGGCGGGCGTTGACGGCCTTTCCGGCCAGCTCGGCCTCGGAGGCCTCGGCCAGCAGGCTGGTGAGGCTGTTGCGCTGGCTGCCGATGCCGGCCTCGATGGCGTTGAGGTTTTCCTGCATCAGCGTCACGCGCATGCCGAAGGAGCGGCGCAGCTCCTCCTCGCTCTGGTACGAGGCCAGCATGGCCTCCTCGGTCTGGCGCTGCTGCTCGGCGGTGCGCTGCTCGCGGGCCTTTTCGGCGGCGATGCGGTCGGCCTCGGCCTGCTCCTCGGGCGTGAGCGCGCGGCCCACTTCGCCGGTGGTGCGGCCCGATTCGGAGCTGATTTCGGTGCGCGCGTGCTCGAGCGCCTCGGCCGGCAGGGTGTCGGAGAACTGCACCTTGCCGTCCTTGTCCACCCAGCGGTAGAGCTTCTTGGGCTTGTCCTTCGCCACGGCGGCGCCGGCGGCGAGCACGGCGGCGATGACGGCAAGGCAGATCAGCTTGGTCTTCATGCTTGCACCCCGGCGGTCACGAACGGCTTCCATAGGCGGAACGATACGCCACCAGCGCATCCTTGTGCTCGGCCACCTCCGGCCGCTCGTCGGCGTGGGCCAGCAGGTCGTCGAGGCTGGCCACGGCGTGCACCGGCAGGCCGAACTCGGCGGTGACCTCCTGGGCGGCCGAACGTTCGCCGGCCTGCCCGCGCTCCTGGCGGTCGAGCGCGATCAGCACGCCGCAGGGCTCGCCGCCGGCGGCGCGGATGGCCTGGATGGACTCGCGGATGGCCGTGCCGGCGGTGATCACGTCGTCGACGATCAGCACCCGGCCGCGCACCGGCGCGCCGATCAGGGTGCCGCCCTCGCCGTGGGCCTTGGCCTCCTTGCGGTTGAAGGCCACCGGCACGTCGCGGCCGCGCGCCGCCAGCGCCACCGACAGGGTGGTGGCCAGCGGGATGCCCTTGTAGGCCGGGCCGAAAAGCATGTCGAAGCCCAGGGCCGAGGCCTCGAGCGCGTCGGCGTAGCACTCGCCCAGGGCCTTGAGCGCGGCGCCGGAGTCGAACAGCCCGGCGTTGAAGAAGTAGGGGCTGGTGCGGCCGGACTTGAGGGTGAACTGGCCGAAGCGCAGCACCTTGCGGTCCAGGGCCAGGTCGAGGAAGCGGGCCTGGTGGGGGTTCATGGCGGCGTCCGATGCGGAAAGCGCGATTGTGCAACAGCCCGCGCGCCGGCCGCACCCGCGCCGGCGCGGGTTTGGGCTACCCTTTGCCGACCCCCGCACGCGCCAGGCCCGCCTTGAGGATCATCAGTTTCAACGCCAACGGCATCCGCTCCGCCGCCAGCAAGGGTTTCTTCGACTGGCTGCCCGGGCAGGACGCCGACATCGTCTGCATCCAGGAAACCAAGGCCCAGGAGCACCAGCTCGGCGCCCCGGACCTGCGGCCGGCCGGCTACCACGCGTACTTCCGCGACGCGACCACGAAGAAGGGCTACAGCGGCGTGGGCATCTACAGCCGACGCCAGCCCGACGAGGTGCGCACGGCCCTGGGCTGGGCGGAGTTCGACGAGGAGGGGCGCTACCTCGAGGCGCGCTTCGGCAAGCTCAGCGTGGTGTCGCTGTATTTTCCGTCCGGTTCGTCGGGCGACGAGCGCCAGCAATTCAAGTTCCGCTGCATGGACTGGATCACGCCGGTCTTCGACCAGTGGCTGGCCAGCGGCCGCGACTACGTGATCTGCGGCGACTGGAACATCGTGCACACGCGGCGCGACATCAGGAACTGGACCTCGAACCAGAAGAATTCGGGCTGCCTGCCCGAGGAGCGCGCCTGGCTCGACACCCTGTTCGGCCAGCGCGGCTGGGTCGACAGCTACCGGCACCTGCGCCCCGAGGGCGAGGACTACACCTGGTGGAGCCAGCGCGGCGCGGCCCGCGCCAAGAACGTAGGCTGGCGCATCGACTACCAGGTGGTGACGCCCTCGCTGCGCGACCGCCTGAAGGACTGCGCCATCTTCCCCGAACCGAAGTTCAGCGACCACGCGCCCTACCTGGTGGAGTACGCATGAGCCTCGCCGCGCGCCTGCAGGCCGGCCTGCGCCCCTACCTGCAGCGCGAGCCGCTGGCGGCGCTGGCGCTGGGCATTTCCTCGGGCTTCCCCTACGCGATGATCGGCGCGACGCTAACCACGCGCCTGGCCCAGGACGGCATCGACAAGAAGGCGGTGACGGCGTTTTCGCTGGCCTTCCTGGTCTACAACTTCAAGTTCCTCTGGGCGCCGCTGGTCGATTCGGTGCGGCTGCCGCTGCTGGGCCGGCTGGGCCAGCGCGTGTCCTGGCTGGTGCTGGCCGGCACGCTGGCGATGCTGGCGGTGGCCTGGCTGGCGGTGCTCGACCCCAAGGCCGACCTGGCGCTGTTCGCGCTGGCGGCGGTGGCGGTGGGCGCGGCCGGCGCCACCTACGACATCGTCATCGACGCCTACCGCATCGAAACGCTCAAGCCCGAGCAGCTGGGCGTGGGCTCGGGCATGTCGCAGTACGGCTGGCGCATCGGTTCGGTGGCGGCGGGTTCGCTGGCGCTGTACGTGGCGGCACGGCACGGCTGGACCCTGGCCTACCTGCTGTGCGCGGCCTTCGCGCTGCCGGCGATGCTGGCCGGCCTGGTGCTGGGCGAGCCGGCGCGGCACGTCGTGGTGTCGGCGCACCGCGGCCTGCGCCAGGCCTGGGAGGCCACGGCCGGGCCGCTGCTGGAGTTCTTCCGCCGGCGCGGTGCGTTCCTGGTGCTGCTGTTCGTGCTGCTGCACAAGATCGGCGACACCCTGGCCAACCTGACCCTGCGCCTGCTGCTCAACGACCTGGGTTTCACGAACGACGAGATCGCCACCTACGACGTCGGCTTCGGCTTCGTGGCGATGCTCGCGGGCATCTTCCTGGGCGGCATGATGTACGCCGCCATCGGCATGAAGCGTTCCGTGCTGGTGGCACTGGTGCTGATGGCGGTGTCGAACCTGAGCTTCGCGCTGCTGGCCTACGTGGGCCATTCCAACGCCCTGCTGGCCTTCACCATCGGCTTCGAGAACCTGGCCAGCGGCATCGGTGGCGTGGTCGTGGTGGCCTACCTGTCGGCGCTGTGCAACCTGGCGTTCACGGCCACGCAGTTCGCGCTGCTGTCGGCGGCGGCCAGCGTGGTCGGCCGGCTGGTGACCGGCACCACGGCCGGCGCGCTGATCGAAAGCCTGGGCTACGTGCAGTTCTACCTGCTCACCACCCTGGTGGCGCTGCCGGGCGTGCTGCTCTACCTGTTCATGCTGCGTGCGGGACTGGTGGAGCAATCGCTGGGCGACGCCGGATACCGCGGCAACGACCGCTGAACCACGGGCTTGCAGTCCCGTGCCAGCGCCGTATGCTGGTCGTCCCCCCGAGGATCGAGGCCATGGCCGACTTCCTGCTGCGCGACATCGACGAGCGGGTAGCCGAGCGCATCAAGGAGATGGCGCGCCAGAAGGGCTGGCCGCTCAACGACGTGATCCTGCACCTGATCAAGCAGGCGCTCGGCATCATCGAACCCGAACCGGCGCCCGAGCCCGGCGACATCGCCCGCCTCACCGGTTCCTGGAACGACGACGAAAGCCGCGCCTTCGCCGAGGCCATGGCGGCGCTGAGCAACCTGCCGGACGACGCGCCGGCCTACATGAAGCCGCCGAAGAAGGACTGACGGCCCTCAGGCCGGGTGGATCGCGCCCAGGATGCGCGGCCCGCGCGCCCCGGTCACCGACGGCAGGTTGCCCGGCCGGCCGGCCAGGGTTTCCCGCGCCAGCCAGGCGAAACCCGCCGCTTCGATGAAATCCGGGTCCAGGCCGTGCGCGGCGGTGGTTTCCACCGCCACGCCGGGCAGGCGTGCCGCCAGGCGCTGCATCAGCAGCGGGTTGTGCACGCCGCCGCCGCAGGCGATCAGGCGCGCGCAGCCGGGCATCTCGCGGCGCAGGGCCCCGGCGACGGTGGCGGCACTGAGTTCGCACAGCGTGGCCTGCACGTCGGCCGGCGACTGGCCGCCCAGGCGGGCGCGCAGCCACTGCAGCTGGAACTGGTCGCGGCCGGTGCTCTTGGGCGGCGGCAGCGCGAACCACGGGTCGGCGAGCAGGGCCGCCAGGAGCGATTCGTCCACCCGGCCCTCGCGGGCGAAGGCGGCGTCGCGGTCGTAGGCCTGGCCGCGGTGTTCCAGACACCAGGCATCCATCAGCCCGTTGGCCGGGCCGGTGTCGAAGCCGCGCACCGCGCCGGCGCGCGGCATCAGGCTGAGGTTGGCGATGCCGCCGAGGTTGAGCACCGCGCGGTCTTCGTCGCCGCTGCGCAGCACCGCGGCGTGGAAGGCGGGCATCAGCGGGGCACCGTGGCCGCCGGCGGCCACGTCGCGGCGGCGGAAGTCGGCGACGGTGGTGATGCCGGTGCGTTCGGCGATCACGCTGGCGTCGCCGAATTGCTGGCTGAAGGGGGCGTCGCCGCTGGGGTCGTGGCGCAGGGTCTGGCCGTGCGAGCCGATGGCGGTGACGTCCGCGGCGACGACGCCGGCGTCCTGCAGCGCTTGCAGCGCAACGGCGGCGAAGGCCTGGCCCAGGCGCGTGTCGAGCCGGCCGACGTCATCGAGGCTGATGCGCGCCTCGGCCTGCGACAGCGCCAGCACCTGCTCGCGCAGCGCCGCCGGCAGCGGGTAGGTGCGGCCGAACAGCACCTGCACCTTCGGCTGGAACCGCACGAGCGCGGCGTCGATGCCGTCGGCGCTGGTGCCGGAGATCAGGCCAAGAAAAAGCCCGCCGTCGGTGACGGCGGGCGCGTTCGCGCTCGGGGGCGTGGGCATGGGCTCAGCGCGCGGCCAGGCGCACGCCTTCGATGCGCTTGAGCTGGGCCATCGCCGGCGCGGTGGCGGCGCGGAACGCGGCCAGTTCGGCACCGGTGAGCGGATCGGGCTTGGGCATGGTCACCGTGAGCGGGTCGCGGTGCACGCCGTTGACGCGGAATTCGTAGTGCAGGTGCGGGCCGCTGGCCAGGCCGGTGGCGCCGACGTAGCCGATGGTGCTGCCCTGCTGCACGCGCGAGCCCACCTTGTACTTGCCAAGGCGCGACATGTGCGCGTAGAGCGTGGTGTAGCCGCGGCCGTGGTCGATGATGATGGTGCGGCCGTAGCCGTTCTGCCAGCCGGCGAAGGTGATGCGGCCGTCGCCCGCGGCCATGATCGGCGTGCCGGTGGCGGCGGCGTAGTCGACGCCGCGGTGCGCGCGCACGGTGCCCAGCACCGGGTGCTTGCGGCGCGGGTTGAAGCGCGAGCTGATGCGGGCGAACTCGATCGGCATGCGCATGAAGCCCTTCTTCAGCGGCCGGCCGGCGAGGTCGAAGTATTCGTACTTGCCGTTGCGCTCGAAGCGCAGGGCGGTGAATTCCTTGCCGCGGTTGTTGAAGCTGGCGGCCACCACGTCGCCGCTGCGCAGGCGCTCGCCGTCGCGCCAGACTTCCTCGTAGACCACCTGGAAGGTGTCGCCGACGCGCAGGTCCTGGGTGAAGTCGATGTCGTAGGAGAAGGCGTTTGCCATCTGGTTGATGACCGCCGGGCCGAGGCCGGCCTTTTCGCCCGCCGCGTAGAGCGAGCTGTCGATCTCGCCGCTGGCGATCATCAGCCGGCGCTCGATCGGGCGCTCGATGACGTTCTCGACGTACTTGTCGCCCTCGAGGCGCACTTCGACCCGGGCGGATTCGTCGCGCTCGAAGGCCAGCGCGCGCAGGCGGCCGTCCTGGCCGATGTCGAAGGCGAGCTCGGCGCCGGCGCGTACGCGCGAGAGCGCCTTGTTGGCGCTGGGCAGGGCCAGCACCTCGAGCATCACCGCGGCCGGCACGCCGACCTGCTCGAACACCGCGCCCAGGGTCTGGCCGCTGCGCACGGTGACCGACTGCCAGGCCGGGGCATCGGGCAGGCGCGCATTCGCGGCCGGCGTGGACAGGGTCGGCAGCGCGAGCGCGACGGTGGTGTGGTCGGCGGCTTCTTCCTGGCCGGCGATGGCGGCGGCAAAGCCGGGGATGATGGTGGCGACGAGAATGGCGAGGGCAGCGAACACGCTGGCCAGGATCCAGTGCTCGCGCGACCAGCGGGTCGGGGAGAAGCGTTGGTGGTGTTGCAAGGGTTGTCCCCGCTGGGCATCGATCTCCGGCTACGATAACCAGCAGGAAATAACCGCGTCAAACCCTTGTTGCGGCTGGATTTTTTCGTTCGCCCGATTTAACTTTAGGTTAACCTTCATTTAACGCTGGCCGCCCCTCGCGGCCACTCCACGGACTGCCCCGATGACCGACCTGCAAGCCTCCCTCGAACTGATCGGCCGTGGCGCCGAGGAGATCCTCAAGCCCGAGGACCTGCTCGCGCGCCTGAAGGAAGGCCGTCCGCTGCGGGTCAAGGCCGGCTTCGACCCGACCGCGCCGGACCTGCACCTGGGCCATACGGTGCTGCTGAACAAGATGCGGCAGTTCCAGGACCTGGGCCACCAGGTGATTTTCCTGATCGGCGACTTCACCGGGATGATCGGCGACCCGACCGGCAAGAGCGCCACCCGCAAGCCGCTGACCCGCGAGGACGTGCTGGCCAACGCCCAGACCTACTCGGACCAGGTGTTCAAGGTGCTCGACCGCGGGCGCACCGAGGTGCGCTTCAATTCCGAGTGGTTCGGGCAGATGGGCGCGGCCGACATGATCCGCCTGGCCGCGCAGCACACGGTGGCGCGCATGCTCGAGCGCGACGACTTCGCCAAGCGCTACGCGGCCCAGCAGCCGATCGCCATCCACGAGTTCCTCTACCCGCTGGTGCAGGGCTACGACTCGGTGGCGCTGCAGGCCGACGTCGAGCTCGGCGGCACCGACCAGAAGTTCAACCTGCTCATGGGCCGCGGCCTGCAGGAGCACTACGGCCAGAAGCCGCAGGTGGTGCTGACGATGCCGCTGCTCGAGGGCCTCGATGGCGTCAACAAGATGTCCAAGTCGCTGGGCAACTACATCGGCATCAACGAGCCGGCCATCGACATCGTCACCAAGGCGATGAAGGTGGGCGACGAGCTGATGTGGCGCTGGTACGAGCTGCTGAGCTTCGAGACCTCGCTCGCGCAGCTGGCCGCCATGAAGGCCGACATCGCCTCGGGCGCGCTCAATCCGCGCGACGCCAAGCTGCGCCTGGCCCGCGAGCTGGCCGCGCGCTTCCACGGCGCGGCCGCGGCGGAGCAGGCGGTGGCGGGCTGGCATGCCGTGGTGCGCGGCGAGGGCGATACCTCGCTGCTGCCGCAGGCGGACGTGGCGGTGCCGTCCGAGGGCCTGCGCATCGCCGCGCTGCTGGTGGCGGCCGGCCTGGCCGCGTCGAACTCCGAGGGCAGCCGCAAGCTCAAGGAGCGCGCGGTCCGCATCGACGGCGAGGTGTTCGAGGACGCGCAGCGGCTGTTCGCCCCGGGTTTCGAGGGCGTGCTGCAGGTCGGCAAGCGCAATTTCGCCCGCATCCGCCTCGTGCAGGCCGCCTGAAACCGCGGCGAAATCAAAAGTGCTTGCGTTCCGTCTCGGGGCCCGCTTAGGATTCGCGCCCCGCTGATCCCGGCCACGTGCCGCGGAGCCGTCGGACGGCAAGAAAATCCCCTTCGCAGGGTGTTGACGAACCGCCGGACTGCTGTATCATGTGCGGCTCCCTCGGGCGAAACGCCCCCGGGCCAGAAGGCGAAAGGCCTTCGGTGAAGAAGATCTTTGACAGTGTGCGCAGGAAATTTGTGCGGGCG
>NZ_MEDO01000034.1 GCF_001724815.1 Arenimonas sp. SCN 70-307
GCAGCTGCACCGGGAAGGCGTGAAAGTGGCCCGCTGCACGGTGGAGAGGCTGATGCGCCGGGCCGGCCTGCAGGGCGTGGTGCGCGGCAAGCCGCGCAAATGGATCGGGCAGGCAGTGGTGGAAGAGAAGCCGATGGATCTGGTGAAGCGGCAGTTCAAGGCTGACCGGCCGAACGCGCTGTGGGTAAGCGACTTCACCTACGTGCCGACTTGGCAGGGCTTCGTGTACGTGGCCTTCGTGATCGACGTGTTCGCCCGGCGGATCGTCGGCTGGCGGGCCAGTTCGTCGCAGCAGACGCAGTTCGTGCTCGACGCGCTCGAGCAAGCGGTGTGGGCGCGCCGCCCAGCGGAGAAGGCGCTGATCCACCATTCCGACCGCGGCAGCCAATACCTTTCGATCCGCTACACCGACCGCCTGATCGAGGCCGGCATCGAACCTTCGGTGGGCAGCGTCGGCGACAGCTACGACAACGCGCTGGCCGAAACCGTGATTGGGCTGTTCAAGACCGAGGTTACGAACCGACGCTCCTGGCGCAGCCGGGAGGAGGTCGAATGGGAGACCCTGGGTTGGGTCGACTGGTATAACAATCGCCGACTGCTGGGGTCGATCGGCAACATACCCCCGGCGGAAGCGGAGGCGGCGTACTACGACTCAGACGAAACGGCCTCCGGAGAAGCCGGGGCGATTCAGTCCACGCCAGGCAGAAGGCGTTGCCGAAACCTGGGGTGCCGGTGAAGCCCGAGAAATTGGTCGCAAGACAGGGGCGAAAGTTCGCAGGGCGGCCCATTGGGAAATCGTGCCTGGGGGTGTTCGCTGCTTCCCACGGTCACCGGAGGCTAGCGCGGGTCCGCCGCCGAAGACTCCACCGTGAAACGAGTGGCGAATCTCCGGGAAGGGGCAGAGCTGCCCGTTTGCGAGGCGATGCGCGCCTTTACTCAGCCGGGCAGTGGGGTGTGATCGGGACTTGTCCCAGACTTGTCCCAACACTGTCACAAGGTCCTTGGCGCGCCCGGAGGGATTCGAACCCCCGACCAATGGCTTCGGAAGCCACTACTCTATCCGGCTGAGCTACGGGCGCGTTTTTAAAGGACTTTTTGCTGCTGGGGGTCCGAAACTGAGTTCAGGCCCTGTGCCACTTTACCCGGGGCCGGCAGGGGATGAGTAGGGGCTTCGGAAGCCACTACTCCATCCGGCTGAGCTACGGGCGCGTGGCCGGGGATTATGCCACGCGGGGCGGGGCCTGTGCCGGGCGCCCCGCGGCGAAGTGTGGGGAGCCGCACGGTAATCCGGGTGCGTCCGTGGGATGCTCGGGATAACGTATGCCCGACGCTTCCGCCACCGCCGGTCCGCAAGCCCTGGACACCGCCTTCGTTTCCAGCCTGCTGCTGCACCCCTCGCGCCGCGCGCTGTTGGTGCTGGATGCCGGTGGACGCGTGCTGGCTCGCAATGAGCGGTCCCGCGGCCTGGTAGACCGCGCGCTGGAGGCGGAACTGAGCACGGCCCTGGCCAACGCCATGGCCCAGCTGGCCCAGCATCCCGGCCGCGAGGTGCATTACCGCCACGAACAGCCCGGCCTTGTGTTGGAGTGCCTGATGCGCGCGGTGGTGGACGCCGCTGGCCGCATCCAGGGCTACACCGTCAGCCTCTACAACCAGGACGAGGCGCCCGACCTGGCCGAGTCGCCTGACCGCGCCCGCTGGCGCTTCGCGCTCGAGAACGCCCAGGACGGCCTGTGGGACTGGGACGCCGAGCGCGGCGAGGTGTACCGCTCAGGCCGCTGCTTCACCATGCTGGGCTATGCCCGCGACGCCTTCGACGGCAGCTTCGACGCCTGGCAGAACCTGATCCACCCCGACGACCGCCCGCGCGTGAAGGTGGCGCTGCACGCGCACCTGGCCGGCGAGCGCGAGGGCTACATCGTCGATTACCGCGTGCGCGATGCGAACGGCAAGTGGCGCTGGATCCTCGACCGCGGCCGCGCCATCAGCTGGGACCACGCCGGCCGCCCGCGGCGCGTGGTGGGCACGCACACCGACATCCACGACTACAAGCAGATCGAGGCCCAGCTGCGCGAACGCGAGCGCATCCTCAACCAGGCCCAGCACGTGGCCCACCTGGGCAACTGGAGCTGGGATCCGGACAACGACAAGCTGTGGTGGTCGGACGAGCTGTACTGGATCGTCGGCCTGCCCAGCCACAAGCCGCCGCCGCGTTTCCGCCACCAGCGGCACCTGTTCACGCCCGAATCGTACGCGCGCCTGCACCAGGCCTCGGTGGCGCTGCTCAAGCACGGCAAGCCCTACGCGATGGAGCTGGTGATGCTGCGCCCGAACGGCGAGCAGCGCGTGGTGCAGGCGCGCGGCGAGGCCATCCTCGACCAGGACGGCCGCGTGCAGAGCCTGGTGGGCGTGCTGCACGATGTCACCGAGCAGCGCAAGGCCGAGGAAACCTCGCGCTGGCGCAACGACCTGCTCGACCGCATCGCGGCGATGGGCCGCATCGGTGGCTTCGAGTTGCTGGTCGGGACCGGCGAGCTGCACTGGACCGACGAGAACTACCGCATCCACGGCATCGAGCCGGGCACGCCGCTGCGCTTCGAGGACACGCTGCCCAACTACTGCCCGGAGTCGGCGCAGAAGCTGCAGCTGGCCTTCCAGCGCATGGTGGCCGAGCACGTGCCCGAGCAGACGGCGGACGTGTGCTACATCACCGCCGACGAGCGCCGCATCTGGCTGCGCGTCACCGGCCGGCTGGAGCTGCGCGAGGGCAAGCCCTACCGCATCACCGGCCTGACCCAGGACATCACCGAGGAGCGCGAGGCCGGCGAGCGCATCGAGCAGCTGGCGCACTACGACACGCTCACCGGCCTGCCCAACCGCTTCCTGTTCCGCGAGCGCGCGCTCGAGGCCATCGAGGCGGCGCGGCGCGGCGGCAAGCCGCTGGCGCTGCTGTTCCTCGACCTCGACCGCTTCAAGTACGTCAACGACACCCAGGGCCACGAGGCCGGCGACCAGCTGCTGCAGGAAATCGCAGGGCGGCTGCGCCAGTGCGTTCGTTCGAGCGACCTGGTCGGGCGACTGGGCGGCGACGAGTTCCTGGTGCTGTTGCGCGAGGTGGCGCGGCCCGAGGACGCGGCGCTGGTGGCGCGCAAGATCATCGGCGCCATCGGCGAGCCCATCTCGCTGTCGAACGTGGATGCGCAGGTGGGCTGCAGCATCGGCATCGCCCTGCTGGGCGAGAACGCGCCCGACCTCGAGGCGCTGCTGCGCGCCGCCGACACCGCCATGTACGCGGCCAAGGACGCGGGCCGCAATAATTTCCAGTTCTACAATTCCAGCTTCTACGAGCGCGTGCAGCGCCGGGTGACGCTGGAGCAGGAGCTGCGCCAGGCGCTGGCGCGCGGCGAGTTCAGCCTGGCCTTCCAGCCCACGCTGTCGCTGGCCGACGGTTCGGTGGCCTGCATCGAGGCTTTGCTGCGCTGGAACGCAGCCTCGGGCGAGCACCGCTCCCCGGCCGAGTTCATCCCGGTGGCGGAAGAGTGCGGCGAGATCCTGCCGATCGGCCGCTGGGTGCTCGAGCAGGCCTGCCGGCAGGCGCGCCAGTGGCACGAGCAGGGGCTGTCGTTCGGCCGCATCGCGGTGAACGTGTCGGCGCTGCAGCTGCGCGACCCCGAGTTCGCCACCCAGGTACTGCAGGCCTGCGCCCGCGAGCGCTGGCCCAGCGACCGGCTGGTGCTGGAGATCACCGAGTCGGCGCTGATGCGCGACAGCGAGTCGCTGCGCAACACCTTCGCGCTGTTCAAGGCCAACGGCATCACCCTGGCCATCGACGACTTCGGCACGGGCTTTTCGAACCTGGGCTACCTGCACCGCTTCCCGGTGCGCACGCTCAAGATCGACCGCAGCTTCGTCAGCCAGATGGACAGCGCCGCCAACATGCTCGAGCTCACCCACGCCGTGGTGAGCCTGGGCCACGCCCTGGGCCTGGGCGTGGTGGCCGAGGGCGTGGAGACCGAGAAGGTGCTGCAGCTGCTGCGCCAGCAGGGCTGCGACGAGGCGCAGGGTTACCTGTTCACGCGCCCGCTGGGCGGCGAGGACATGGCCACCTGGCTGGCCGCGCAGGGCTGAGCGGCGTCAGCGGCCCTTGTAAACGGCCGCGTGGATGCACGACAGGATGGCCACCAGCATGCCGCCGAAGGGCAGGAAGCCCAGGGAAAGCACGAAGGTGATGGCGTAGCCCAGGCCGCCGAGCACGAACCAGAGCAGGGCCCACAGGATGCGGCCCTGCACCAGCTGGCCCAGGCCCGGGATGAACAGGCTGCAGATGGCGGCGATGACGTTACCGGTGGAACCCTGGCCTGCGCTCATGCGTGCAATTCCCGTGCGAGTGGATGACCACCCAAGCATGGGGCGCGGCGCCGCCCGGTTCAAGCGACGCAAGTAACGGCCGCTGCGGCGCGCGCCGGCGCTCTGCTAGGCTTTCGCGGATGTCGAACGCGCCCGCCCACGTGCCCGAACCGCCCGCCGAAGGCTGGCGCGCGCGGCTGTCGCTGTACTGGCAGCTGGTGCGCGGCGACCGCCCGGTGGGCACCCTGCTGCTGCTCTGGCCCACGTGGTGGGCGCTGTGGCTGGCGGCCGAAGGCCTGCCGCCGCTGGGCATCCTCTTCATCTTCAGCGCCGGCGTGTGGCTGACGCGCTCGGCCGGCTGCGTAATCAATGACTACGCCGACCGCTGGCTCGACCCGCAGGTCGAGCGCACCAAGGGCCGGCCGTTGGCGACCGGCGCGGTGAGCCCGCGCGAGGCGCTGGCGGTGTTCGTGGCGATGATGCTGGTGGCCTTCGGCCTGGTGCTGATGACCAATGCGCTGACGGTGTGGCTGAGTGTGGCCGGCGCCTTCCTGGCTTCCACCTACCCCTTCCTCAAGCGCCACACCTACCTGCCGCAGGTGTACCTGGGCGTGGCCTTTGGCTGGGGCATCCCGATGGCCTTCGCGGCGGTGCAGGGCACGGTGCCGCCGCTGGCCTGGCTGCTGTTCCTGGGCAACCTGCTGTGGACCACGGGCTACGACACCTGGTACGCGATGGTGGACCGCGAGGACGACATCCGGGCCGGCTCCAAGTCCACCGCCATCCTGTTCGGCGAGGCCGACCTGGTGGCCCTGGGCGTGCTCTTCGCCGGCTTCGCCTGGGCGATGTGGCTGGTGGGCAGCCGCGCCGGGCTGGGCATCTTCTATTACGTGGCGCTGGGTGTGGCCGTCGTGCTGGTGCTGCGGCAGTTCTGGATCGCCCGCGACCGGGGCCGCGAACACTGCTTCGAGGCCTTCCTGTCGAACCAGTGGGTGGGCCTGGCGGTGTTCGCCGGCATCGCCGGGCATTACGCGCTGGGCTGAGGCTCAGGCCCGGGCCAGGGCCCACAGGTCCACCCGCTCCACCCCCGCCAGCCGCAGGGCGCGCGCGGCCTCCTGCAAGGTGGCGCCGGTGGTCATGACGTCGTCGAACAGCGCGATGTGCGCCGGGAGCGGCGGGCCGGGCCGCACCGCGAAGGCCCCGTGCACGTTGCGCCGGCGTGCGCCGGCATCGAGCTCGGACTGGGCGGCGGTGGCGCGGCGCCGGTGCAGGCGCCCGGCCAGCAGCGGCAGTGCCAGCGCACGCGCGAGGGGCCGCGCCAGCTCCAGGGCCTGGTCGTAGCCGCGCTGGCGCAGGCGGGCGCGATGCAGCGGCAGCCAGACCAGGGCCTGCGGCCGCGGGGCCGTGGCCAGCGCTTCGGCCAGCAGTTGCCCCAGCAGGCGACTGGCGGCGAGCTCGCCGTGGAACTTGAGCCGCCGGTGCAGCTGGTCCACCGGCGCGGCGTGCAGGAACACCGCCCGGGCCGAGGCCTGGGGCAGGGCCAGGCCGGCGCAGCGGCCGCAGCGCGGGGCGGCACGGGGCAGGGGAAGCGCGCAGCGGGCGCAGGCGGCGCGGTTCCAGGGCAGGTCGGCGCGGCAGTCGGGGCAGAGGTCGAGGCCCTGCGTGCCGGGCTCCTCGCAGACCAGGCAGCGCAGCGGCAGCAGGCCCCGGCCGAGGCCTGAGAAAAAGCCGCCTAGCCGACGGCCCACGGAACGTGCTCTGGTTCACGGAACGGGTTGGCGGGCCCGGCGTAGGCTGCCCGTCCCGGTGTCCCCCCGACCGGGCCGTGGCCGTCAACCTTCCGGGGGTGTGTTTGGTTGACAGGGTGGGGCATGGCCAACAGACTGCCGCTCTTCATTTCCCAGCGCCGTCAGGGTTTTGCCATGCCTGCTGTCATCCGCCACGACTGGACGCGCGAGCAAGTGCTCGCCCTGTTCGACCTGCCCTTCCCCGAGCTGGTGTTCCGCGCCGCCACCGTGCACCGCGAGCACTTCGACCCGGCCCAGGTGCAGGTGAGCACCCTGCTCTCGGTCAAGACCGGCGGCTGCCCCGAGGACTGCGCCTACTGCCCGCAGGCCGCGCGCTACAACACCGGCGTGGACGCCACCAAGCTGATGGACACCGCCTCGGTGCTCGAGAAGGCCCGCGCCGCCAAGGCCGCCGGCGCCTCGCGCTTCTGCATGGGTGCCGCCTGGCGCAGCCCGAAGGACCGCGACATCCCGAAGGTGGCCGAGATGATCCGCGAGGTGAAGGCCCTGGGCCTGGAAACCTGCGCCACGCTGGGCATGCTCAGCGCGCCGCAGGCCAAGAGCCTGCGCGAGGCCGGCCTGGACTACTACAACCACAACCTCGACACCGCGCCCGAGTTCTACGGCGACATCATCAAGACCCGTGAGTACCAGGACCGCCTGGACACGCTCGAGCACGTGCGCGACGTGGGCATGAAGACCTGCTGCGGCGGCATCGTCGGCATGGGCGAAACCCGCGACCAGCGCGCCGGCCTGCTGCAGGCCCTGGCCAACCTGCCGGCGCACCCGGACTCGGTGCCCATCAACCGCCTGGTGCAGGTGCAGGGCACGCCGCTGGCCGGCACGGCCCTGCTTGATCCGTTCGAGTTCGTGCGCACGATCGCCGTGGCCCGCCTCATGATGCCGGCCTCGATGGTGCGGCTGTCGGCGGGCCGCGCCGAGATGAGCGAGGAGCTGCAGGCGATGTGCTTCGTGGCGGGCGCCAACTCCATCTTCTACGGCGAGAAGCTGCTGACCACCGGCAACCCGGACGTGGAGGCCGACCAGGCCCTGTTCGCGCGCCTGGGCCTGCAGCCGATGCCGGTGGTGCACGAATCGAAGACCGTGCACGCCGACATCGTCGAACCCGCCGCCGGCTGCGCCGCCTGACATGCCGCGCATCCGCTTCGCCGACCGCATCGCCCTGGCCCGCGCCGAGCGCGCGGCGCGCGACGCGCTGCGGCCGCGCCGGATGATCGAGGGCCGCGAAGGCGCGCGCGTGCTGGTGGACGGCCGGCCGCTGGTGAACTTCTGCGGCAACGACTACCTGGGCCTGGGCCAGCACCTGGACGTGGTGGCGGCCCTGCAGGAAGCCGCCGCCTGGCACGGCGTGGGCAGCACCGGTTCGGCGCTGGTCTGCGGCCACCATGCCGAGCACGCCGCCTTCGAGAATGACATGGCGCAGTGGCTGGGCTACGAGCGCGGCCTGTTCTTCGGCAGCGGCTACCAGGCCAACCTGGCGGTGATGCAGTCGCTGCTCGCCGACGGCGACCTGTGCGTGCAGGACAAGCTCAACCACGCCTGCCTGCTCGACGGCGCACGCCTGTCGGGCGCCGAACTCAAGCGCTACCCCCACGGCGACGTGGAAGCGGCGATGCGCCAGCTGATGTCGCGCCGCGAAGGCGCCGCGATGCTGACCACCGACGGCGTGTTCAGCATGGACGGCGACCAGGCGCCGCTGGCCGACCTGGCGCTGGTGGCGCGCACGCAGGACGCGCTGCTGTACGTGGACGATGCGCACGGCATCGGCGTGCTGGGCCCCGAGGGCCGCGGCAGCCTGGCCGTGGCCGGCCTGGGCGCGCGCGAAGTGCCGCTGCTGCTGCTGCCGCTCGGCAAGGCCTTCGGCGGCCAGGGCGCGATGCTGCTGGGCAGCGAGGCGCTGGTGGGCCACGTGGCCGAAACCGCGCGGCCCTACCTGTTCTCCACCGCGCCGGCGCCGGCGATGGCCGCGGCGATGCGAGCAAGCCTGAAGCTGGTGCGCAGGGAAGCCTGGCGGCGCGCGAAGCTGATGTCGCTGGTGATGCGCTTCCGCCGCGGCGCCGCCGCGCGCGGGCTGCCGGTGCAGGAATCGTTCACGCCGATCCAGCCGGTGGTGCTGGGCGACAACGCCCGCGCGCTGGCCGCGTCGAAGGCGCTGGAGGCCGCGGGCTACCTGGTGGCCGCCATCCGCCCGCCGACGGTGCCCGAGGGCCAGGCGCGGCTGCGCATCACGCTCAGCACCGACCACGCCGAAGCCGACGTGGACGGCCTGCTCGAGGCGCTGGCCCGCGCGGTGAACGACACGCCCCAGCCGCTGCCGGCATGAGCCTGTTCCACGACGTCCGCGGCCAGGGCCCGGCCCTGGTGCTGCTGCATGGCTGGGCCATGCATTCGGGGCTGTTCGCGCCGCTGGTGGATGCGCTTTCGGGCGAATTCGAACTGCACCTGGTGGACCTGCCGGGCCACGGCCGCAGCCGCGAGGCCGGCGTGCCGCTGTCGCTCGACGCGGCGGTGGATGCCGTGGCCGCGCGCGTGCCCGATCGCGCGCTGTGGCTGGGCTGGTCGCTGGGTGGGCTCGTGGCGCTGCAGGCGGCGGCCACGCGGCCCTCGCGCGTGCGCGGCCTGGTGATGCTGGCCGCCAACCCGCGCTTCGTGCGCAGCGAAGACTGGCCGGCGGGCATGGACCCGTCGGTGTTCCGCGGCTTCGCCAGCGAACTGGGCCGCGACTATCGCGCCACCATCGATCGTTTCCTGATGCTGGAGGCGCAGGGCTCGGACCACGTGCGCGAGGAAATCCGCCTGCTGCGCGACGAGGTGTTTGCGCACGGCGAGCCACGCGCCAACGTGCTGTGCGACGGCCTGGCGCTGCTGGAAGACACCGACCTGCGCGGCGCGCTGCCGGCGCTGGCGATGCCCAGCCTGTGGCTGGCCGGCCGACGCGACCGGCTGGTGTCGCCGGAGGCGATGCAGGCCGCTGGCGCGCTGGCGCCTGGCGCGCGCTTCCACGAAGTGGCGCGCGCCGGCCATGCACCTTTCCTAACCCATGCCGGCGAAGTGGCCGACGCGCTGCGCGCCTTCGCCGCCGACTGCCCGCCATGAGCCGCCTCTTCGACCGCCGCCAGCTGCGCCGCGCTTTCGGCCGCGCCGCGCCCAACTACGCCGCCGTGGCCGCGCTGCAGCGCGAAGTGGAAGCGCGCCTGCTCGAGCAGCTTGATTACCTGGACGACCGCCAGCCCGCGCGCATCCTCGATCTGGGCTGCGGCCCCGGCCGCGCTGCCGGCGCGATGAAGAAACGCTGGCCCAAGGCAGAGGTGATCGCGCTCGACGCGGCGCTGCCGATGCTGCGCGAGGTGCCCAAACACACGCGCTTCTGGCGCCCGGTGCGGCGCGTGTGCGCCGACGTCTCGGCGCTGCCGCTGGCCGACCAGTGCGCCGACGTGATTTTCTCCAGCCTGTGCCTGCAGTGGGTGGACGACCTGCCGGCGGCGCTGGCCGAGTTCCGCCGCGTGCTGCGGCCGGGCGGGCTGCTGCTGTTCTCCACCTTCGGGCCCGACACGCTGGTGGAGCTGGGCGAGGCCTATGCCTCGATCGGCGAGGTGCCACCGCTGTCGCCGTTCGCGCAGATCCAGCAGGTGGGCGACGCGATGATCGCCGCTGGCTTCAAGGATCCGGTGCTCGACCGCGACCACTTCACCCTGACCTACCCGGACCTGCGCACGCTGATGCACGAACTGCGCGCCATCGGCGCCGGCGACGCGCGCCGCGACCGCCGGCGCGGTCTGGGCGGGCGCCAGCGCCTGCAGCGCGTGACCGCCGCCTACGAGGCGCACCGCCGCAGCGGCGTGCTGCCCAGCAGCTGGGAAGTGATCACCGCCCAGGCCTGGGGCCCGGCGCCCGGCGCGCCGCGGCGCGAAGGCGGCGCCGACCTGGCCAGCTTCCCGGCCGACCACATCCCGCGCCGGCGGCGCTAGACTCCGGGCCATCGACCCGGCCCGAGGACAGCCCATGCACCCGATGTTCCGTGTTTCGCTGGCGATGGCGCTGTGCGCCGGCGTGGCGGCCTGCGCGGGCGGCGCGCGAGAGGTGCGCGTGGCGCAGGGGCCGTCCATCGAAGGCCAGGACTGGCGGCTGGTGGGCACCTCGTCGGGCGACAAGGTGCCCGGCAGCGGCGCCGGCTCGGCGACGCTGGTGTTCAAGGGCGAGCGCTTCGGGCTCTCGGGCCCGTGCAACCAGCACAGCGGCGCCTATGCGCGCACTGGCAGCCAGATCCGTTTCGGCGGCGAGGGCGGGCAGATCGCCAGCACGATGCGGATGTGCCCCGGCGAGCTGATGGCGCGCGAGTCGGCCTTGCTGTCGGCCATGAAGCAGCCGCTGGAGCTGGTGTTCGAAGGCCCCTACCTGAGCCTGGTGGCCGCCGACGGCGCCAGCTGGCGCTTCGACGGCCGCCCCGAGCAGCCCTCGGCCGAAGGCGTGGACCGCATCGTGCAGATCGCCGGCCAGCGCGCGCCGTGCACGGGTGTCGTCGAGGGCCTGTGCCTGCAGTATCGCGACCAGCCCGGCTCGCCCTGGCAGTACCTGTACGGCGAGATCGAAGGCTTCGAGTGGCAGGTGGGCGTGGAATACGTGCTGCGCATCCGCGAATACACCGTGCCCAACCCGCCGGCCGACGGCAGTTCGCGCCGCTGGATGCTGCTGGAAGTGCTGGACCGCAGCCGGCCCTGACCGGGCGGCGCCGCGGAGCGCGTTGCGCTGGTATCGAACCCGGAGCGCACGATGGCCACCCAAACCCGCAGCGCCTACTTCACCCTGACGGCGGCGCTGATGCTGTTCCTGAGCGTCGTGGCGTTTTCGGACAACCTGTTCACCGACGTGGGCCAGGCCAGCAACCGCGACCCGAAGTTCGTGGTGCACGGGCTGTTCGGGCTGGCCTGGTACGTGCTGCTGCTGGTGCAGGCCAACCTGGTGCGGGTGCGCAATGTGGCGCTGCACCGGCGCGTGGGCATCGCCACGCTGCTGGTGGCCCTGGGCGTGACGCTGAGCACCTTGTACATCTTCGTGGTGCTGTGGAAGGGCTGGGCAAACATGGGCGAGGAGGTGCGCGCCAACCGGCTGCTGCTGCCGGGGTTCGCGCTGTTCCTGTTCCTGGCCTGGTGGAACCGCGCGCGCGCCGACTGGCACAAGCGGCTGGTGTTCTGCGCCACCTTCCTGATGCTGGGGCCCGTGCTTGCGCGCTGCTACGACCCGCTGATTGTCTCGTGGATGGAACCGCTGTTCCCGGCCTTCACCGCGCGCGTGGATGAAGCGGGCTTCCTGCTGTTTTTCTTCGGCGGGTGGATCGCATTCTTCGTGTCGCTGATGGTGCATGACCGCCGGACCCTGCATCGCGTGCACCCGGTGACGCTGGCCGGCTTCGCATGGTTCGTGCTCGCCTGGGTGCTGGGCATCGTGACCTGAGCGCTCAGGGCGTTTGGTCGAGTGGGCTGCGCACGGCGCTGGCACCGCGGCCGAGCACGTGGGTGTAGATCTGGGTGGTAGCCAGGTCCTTGTGGCCCAGCAGGGCCTGCACGGTGCGGATGTCGTAGCCGGCCTCGAGCAGGTGGGTGGCGAAGCTGTGGCGCAGCGTGTGTGCGCTGACCGGCTTGCCCAGGCCCAGCTGCACCGCAGCGCGCTTGAGGTGGCGGCTGAGCGCCTCCTCGCCCACGTGGTGGCGGCGCTCGGTGCCGTCGCGCGGATCGATGGAGCGCTCGTCGGCGGGGAACACGTACTGCCAGGCGGGCTCGGCCGCCGCGTTCGGGTACTTGCGCGCCAGCGCGTGCGGCAGCCACACCCGGCCGTGGCCCGCAGCCTTGTCGGCCGCATGCAGGCGCAGTGCGCGGGCGATGGCCTCGCGCAGCGGCTGCTCGAGCGAGCCGGGCAGCATGGTGCGGCGGTCGTGCCCGCCCTTGGGCTCGCGCACGATGATTTCGCGGCGCTCGAAGTCCACGTCCTTCACGCGCAGCCGCAGGCCCTCCATCAGGCGCATGCCCGTGCCGTAGAGCAGGGCGGCCAGCACCCGCGGCCGGCCCTGCATCAGCTCCAGCAGGGCGCGCACCTCGCCCTGGCTGAGCACGGTGGGCAGCCGCTGCGGCCGCTTGGCGCGCACCACCTCGTCCATCCACGGCAGCTCGAGCCCCAGCACCTCGCGATAAAGGAATAGCAGCGCCGACAGCGCCTGGTTCTGCGTACTGGCCGCCACCTTGCCCTGCACCGCCAGCCGCGTGAGGAAGGCCTCGACCTCGCGCCCGCCCAACTCCCGCGGATGCCGCCCGCGATGCACCTGGATAAACCGTCGCGCCCAGCCCACGTACGCCATCTCGGTGCGCAAACTGTAGTGTTTTGCCCGCAACTTGCCGCGAACCGCCTCCAACAACCCCCGCGGCCGCCCCTCGCCCTGCGCCGGCGCTACACCGCCGCCTGCGGCCACTTCCTTGCTATCCCGTCGCTTGCGCTCCATACCGGTAAAGCATGCGCGCCAGGCCATCGCGCCCGCAGTCATCCAAGCCGGTGCGGCGAGGTGAGAATTCCCCTCTCCCGACCTGAACGCACACGCGGCGGGGATGGTCTATCCTCGTTTACAGACCACTACTAGTAGTTAGGCCTCAGAAGCTTCCTCATGGCACCTTTCCACGCCAAACGCGCATACCTACTGCTCGACGACGATGAGTTCGACGCGCTTTATGCCAAGACCAAGGCGCGTTGGGCGCCATGCAATTACCTGCTAATTGCCCTAGAGATCTTTGGGCCTGCGGCCCTTGTGATTAGCAGCATCCCGCTGGTGGTTCAGCTATCGCTGCTGCCTCGGCTCGCAGCAGGCGCATTAGTGCTTGTCATTCTATGGTTTGGTTCCGGTTGGCTGAGCCGAATACTTCAGCCTCTTCGTGTGGCGTCCGTGAAATCTGCAATGCTTCGTCACCTAGCCAGGGCAGATGCCAGCTAGGCCTAACCAATCATTCAAGCCGACGCCTTCGGCGCGGCTTAACTAAGGCGTTAGGCGGGGGTGTCCCTCCTGCGACGTTGCGCCAATCCGCGAACTGGTTGGCTTCGGCAACGTCATGGTTCTGAGCCTCCGTAGCTGCCTCGCCAAGCGCCTGGTCCTCGCCTGGCCCTAGTCAGGTACTCGTAGGTTGGTGCCGGTGCCGCCTGGCGTTGCTGCCGGCGGGGCTGGCCCCTACCTTCCGGGCTCGGGCAGGGCTTGCCGTCCTTTGCTACATTTCCGCCTAACTAATCATTCAAGCCGATCTTATCGCTTTCTTGGCGCCGCCCGCGGAAGCTGACGGCTGCATGCGGCATGTTGGTTCAACTGACCACGGCGGCCCCGACGGTCCGGGGTCCTTTGGGCCACTTCAGGACACCCTTACGTTAGGCTGCCTGAAGTTCATTCGGGTCCTGGGCGAGCCTGAGCAACCAAGAGCTTTGCTCCTGGACGAATCCGGTAAGGAATATGTTGTTGAGGTCGGCAGCTACATCGGAGAGAACACCGGCCGGATCACCAGCATTACATCCAAGAGAATTCGGATCGCTCAGCTGGTCAAGAACGAGGATGGGGAGTATGTAGAAGCAGTCAGATTCGTGTTCCTCACCCCGTCGTAAAGATCTAACTAATCATTCAAGCCGACGTGCCTCCGGCACGCGGCTTAACTCAGGCGTTAGGCCTCATGGGGGACGTGCTCAGCAATCCGTTGGATCAGGCTCTGGCTGCGGCAGCCCACGGCCCATTCTTTCCGGAGTGGGAGTTCCATGCTCTTTTTGGCCTCAGCAGGTCGGAGATCTCTGCACTGATTGGGACAGCAGGCGATGCGCCAAAATCTGAACAGCACCGGACGGCCGTGGGAAATGCCGTTAACAATCTTCTCGGCTACCCTCATGGACAAGAGTCGCAATGGTTGCACTGGCTCACCTGCACACCTCGGGAGCTGGAGTCTGCTTACAACGTTTGGCTGGCCTCAAGCCATGAGGCCTAACTCATCATTCAAGCCGACGTGCCTTCGGCACGCGGCTTAACTCAGGCGTTAGGCCTCATGTATCGAGTCGTACTTACCTGCAGCGGGATCCCTGAGCATGCTGGCCCCGCAGCGGCGAGCGACATCACGGAGGAGTTCACTCATCGCCCATGGCAAGAGAACGCCAAATGCACGTGGGACGGCCTTGTCCTGCGGCTCCAAGCGGACAACGACTTTGACGATAACGGGGCGGCTCTGACCGACGAATTCTCAGATGCAATCGCAGCGTGCATTGCAGAGGGGTTCGATGGCAGCATCACAGTTGAGTCGGTCACGGTTTTGCCGGGGCCTAACTAATCATTCAAGCCGACGTGCCTCCGGCACGCGGCTTAACTCAGGCGTTAGGCCCTTATCGTTCTGTGCTGCTTCGGCCCGTTCGCGGGCCGTTGTCGTTCATGGACTTCGGAGAGCCCGGCGGATCGTCTTCGCCGCCCGCGCTGCGAGCATCCGGCTCAGGGCGGGCTGGGGCAGCCGGATCGTGTGCGCTCCCGGCCCAGCGCTGCGGGCGGCCGCCACGGCCTTCTTCACGCATCGCGCGGCGCGGGCCTGCTCACCCGGCTCCGGCCCAGCTGGTGTCGTGCGCGGGGGCGCTGGCGGCGCGCTTCGGCCAGGCCGGGCGTTCGTGTCCAGGGGAGGCATTGTCAACTTGCGTCGGCGCGGGCCTCGCCGTAACTTCGGGCCCTAACAGTTCGTTCAAGCCGACCGCCGTCCAGTTGTGCGGCAAAAACCATGCTTCCGCTGCGGCGGCGGCTTAACTCAGGTGTTAGGCCCTTATCGTTCTGTGTTGCTTCGGCCCGTTCGCGGGCCGTTGTCGCTTCTGGGCTTCGCACGGTGCGGTGGATCGTCCTCGCCGCCCGCGCTGCGAGCATCCGGCGCAGAGTGGGCTGCGGTGGCCGGATCGTGTGCGCTCCCGCCCCAGCGCTGCGGGCGGCAGTCACGACCCTCTTCAGGCATCCCGCGGCGCGGGCCTGCCCACCGGGCTCCGGCCCAGCTCGTGTCGTGCACGGGGGCGCTAACGGCGGGCTTCGCTCAAACCGGGCGTCCGTGTCCAGGGGAGGGTTTGTTAGCTTGCGTTGGTGCGGGCCTCGCCGTAACTTCGGGCCCTAACAGTTCGTTCAAGCCGACCGCCGACCAGTTGCGCGGCGAAAACCATGCTTCCGCTGCGGCGGCGGCTTAACTCAGTCAGGTGTTAGGCCTCTGACATGCATTGCCGCACTTGGTTTGCTACATGGCTGATTATCGGGCTACTGGCATCTTCCGCAGAGGCAAAGTGCGCCCATGCCCCGATTTCTGTAGAAGTCCTGGTAACGGATACTTCTAGCGCACCGATCGCTGGCTCCGTGACAAAGCTTGCGTGGGACTATGAAAGAACTGAGCTGGAGTTCACGCATTCTGTAGCAGACTCCCGCGGCAAGTCCTCGCTTAGCATCGTTCCGTCTGGCTACGAGCGCTCGAGCATTTTCCGAGGCGATATCTGCGGCGAACCAAAGGGGCACCCTGTCGTGTGTGCAGACGCACCGGAATACCGGGAGACGTGCAGGTCGCTACCCCGTGACCTAAAGCAATCGGTAACTATCGTGCTAGAGGCAGGCCGCGACGATGAGGCCTAACAAATCGTTCAAGCCGACCGCCGTCCAGTTGCGCGGCGAAAATCATGCTTCCGCTGCGGCGGCGGCTTAACTCAGGTGTTAGGTCGGCAGAACAGGCAATGAACCTCCTCTACTACATATCTATCGCCTTGCTTATTGCATTGCTAGTCAATGATCAGATCTTGACTAGAAGAGTGCGTAAGGCGGTTGAGCTTGGCCAACTTAGCGGCGAAGCGTTTCGTACATTCAGCCCCGGAAGCTCGCCAATAAGCGTCCTCGTCAACCTGCTTCGATTCGGGTCGATTTCGACATCCAATGCATTCTTTAGCCCATTACACCAATCCGTTCACCGTCAGGTCCGCCTCCAGCAGCTCCTAGGGGCGCTGTTGTTGGGCTGCATAGCCGCAGCGCTCATTCGCGGCGTTGCGACCTAACTAATCATTCAAGCCGACGCCTTCGGCGCGGCTTAACTCAGGCGTTAGGCCTCACCGTGAAGACATTCGAGACCATGGAGGATGCGATTCGGGTGGCGGGGGAGGTCCTTGCGGGAACCATGGAGCCGCATCTTGGCTGCGGGCTCATCGGCAAAATTGGCGAGAAGCTCAACCACCATCCCGCATTGATGGAGTTCGTCCATCTTGCTCACATCCAGAGCGGTCACGAGCACCTGGGCTATACCAAGGAATCGCTTCTGCTAGACATCATGGTCGCGTGCCGCCAACTTGCGGCGGTGCAGGCCTAACTAATCATTCAAGCCGACGTGCCTTCGGCACGCGGCTTAACTCAGGCGTTAGACCGCAGGAGGAAGCTACATGACGTACTTGGTTCTGGCCGGCTTGGTCCTTGCGCTCGCCCTACATTTCTATGCCCTGCATGTTTCACGCCAGGGCAGGTCTGTCGCTCATACCGTTGCCTTCTGGGGCGGGTGTGTCGGCATGCTCTCGGTGCCCGTGGCCATCCTGGCCGCAGTTGCATACCTTCCGTTCTCCATCGCTGGCGCCGGGGATCATCCAATCGGCTGGTTCATGCCGGCTAGTTGGGTGGCGGTGGTCCTGCTCGGAGGCTGCTCCTTCGTGGCATCGCTGGCGGCCAAGCGGCGGCCTGCGGTCTAACTCATCATTCAAGCCGACGTGCCTCCGGCACGCGGCTTAACTCAGGCGTTAG
>NZ_MEDO01000035.1 GCF_001724815.1 Arenimonas sp. SCN 70-307
GTCAGCGCCGCAGTCAGCGTCGTCTTGCCGTGGTCAACGTGACCGATGGTGCCCACGTTCACGTGGGGCTTGGTGCGCTCAAACTTACCCTTGGACATTTTCTGTCGCCTCTAATCTGGATTCTGGATACTGGGGATGGATCAGGACTTCTTGATGACCTGCTCGGCGATGTTCGCCGGGGCCTCTGCGTAGTGATCGAATTCCATCGTGAAGGTCGCGCGGCCCTGGGACATCGAGCGCATCGCGGTGGCGTAGCCGAACATCTCGCCCAGCGGGACCATCGCGTTGATGACCTTGCCCGACGGCGTGTCGTCCGAACCCTGCAGGATGCCGCGACGACGGCTCAGGTCGCCCATCACGTCGCCCATGTAGTCCTCGGGGGTCACGACCTCGACCTTCATGATCGGCTCGAGCAGGACCGGGCTGGCCTTCATGAAGCCTTCCTTGAAGGCCATGGAGCCGGCGACCTTGAACGCCATTTCGTTCGAGTCGACGTCATGGAACGAGCCGTCGACGGCCTTGATCTTGACGTCCACCACCGGGAAGCCGGCGAGCACGCCATTCTTCATGGCCTCTTCGATGCCCTTGCCCGCGGCAACGACGTATTCCTTCGGAACCACGCCGCCGACGATCGAGTTCTCGTAGACGTAGCCGGTACCGCGCTCGCCCGGCTCCATCTCGATGACGATGTGGCCGTACTGGCCGCGACCGCCCGACTGGCGCACGAACTTGCCTTCCTGCTTGAGCGCCTTGCGGATGGTCTCGCGGTAGGCGACCTGCGGCTTGCCGACGTTCGCCTCGACGTTGAACTCGCGCTTCATGCGGTCGACGATGATGTCGAGGTGCAGCTCGCCCATGCCCGAGATGATCGTCTGGCCCGACTCTTCGTCGGTGCGCACGCGGAAGGACGGATCCTCCTGCGCCAGGCGGCCGAGGGCGATGCCCATCTTCTCCTGGTCGGACTTGGTCTTGGGCTCGACGGCCATCGAGATGACCGGCTCGGGGAAGGTCATGCGCTCGAGCACGATCGGGTGCTCCTGGGCGCACAGGGTGTCACCGGTGGTGACGTCCTTGAGGCCCACGGCCGCGGCGATGTCGCCGGCCAGCACTTCCTTGATCTCGTCGCGCTGGTTCGAGTGCATCTGCAGCAGGCGGCCGATGCGCTCCTTCTTGCCCTTGACCGAGTTCAGCACCTGGTCGCCGGCGCTGAGGGTGCCGGAGTAGACGCGGAAGAAGGTCAGCGAGCCGACGAACGGGTCGGTCATGATCTTGAACGCGAGGGCCGAGAACGGGGCCTTGTCGCTGGACTCGCGGCTCAGCTCCTTGGTCTCGTCGTCGATGTCGACGCCGCGCACGGCCGGCACGTCGACCGGCGACGGCAGCAGCTTGACGACGCCGTCGAGCATCGCCTGCACGCCCTTGTTCTTGAACGCCGAGCCGCAGAACATCGGCACGATCTCGGTGCTCAGGCAGCGCTGGCGCAGGCCACCGATGATCTCGTCCTCGGACAGGTCGCCGCCCTCGAGGTACTTGTCCATGAGCTCTTCGCTGGCCTCGGCCGCGGACTCGATCATGAACGCGCGCGCCTCGTTGGCCACCTCGACCAGGTCGGCCGGGATGTCGCGGTACTCGAAATTCAGGCCCTGCGAAGCGGCATCCCAGTGGATGGCCTTCATCTTGAGCAGGTCGACCACGCCCTCGAAGCCGTCTTCGGCGCCGATCGGCACCTGCATCGGCACCGGCACGGCGCCCAGGCGCGACTTCAGCTGGTCACGGACCTTGAAGAAGTTGGCGCCGGTGCGGTCCATCTTGTTGACGAACGCGATGCGCGGCACGCGGTACTTGTTGGCCTGGCGCCACACGGTCTCCGACTGCGGCTGCACGCCGCCAACGGCGCACAGCACGAACACCGCGCCGTCGAGCACGCGCAGCGAACGCTCGACTTCGATGGTGAAGTCGACGTGGCCCGGGGTGTCGATGATGTTGAAGCGGTGCTCGGGGAAGGTCTTGTCCATGCCCTTCCAGAAGGCGGTGGTGGCCGCCGACTGGATGGTGATGCCGCGCTCCTGCTCCTGCTCCATCCAGTCCATGGTCGCGGCGCCGTCGTGCACTTCACCGATCTTGTGGCTCTTGCCGGTGTAGAACAGGATGCGCTCGGACGTGGTGGTCTTGCCGGCATCAATGTGGGCCATGATGCCGAAGTTGCGGTAACGCTCGATGGGGGTAGTACGTGCCACGGGGGAGGTCCTTCTCTGTGTTACCAGCGGTAGTGCGAGAAGGCCTTGTTGGCCTCCGCCATGCGGTGGGTTTCCTCGCGCTTCTTGACGGCGCCGCCACGGTTCTCGGCGGCTTCAAGGAGCTCGGCGGCCAGCTTGCGCGGCATGGTGTTCTCGCCGCGCTTGCGCGCCGACTCGATCACCCAGCGCATGGCCAGCGCCATCCGGCGCGACGAACGGACTTCGACCGGGACCTGGTAGGTCGCGCCGCCGACGCGGCGGGACTTGACCTCGACCGCCGGGGCGACGTTGCCCAGCGCTTTCTCGACCAGGCCGAGGGCGTCGGAGTTCTTCTCGCCAATGACGTCCATGGCGCCGTAGACGATCTTCTCGGCGATCGACTTCTTGCCGGACTTCATGACCATGTTGATGAAGCGCGCGACGACTTCGCTTCCGTGCTTCGGGTCCGGGAGGACCGAACGGGTACCGGGAGAACCTTTACGGGACATGATGCTTGCCTAAATTTTTGGTATTCGGATGGCTATCGCTGCGGCCTGGGCCGCGCGATCAGGACTTCGGACGCTTGGCGCCGTACTTGGAGCGGGCCTGGCGACGCTTGGCGACGCCGGCGGCGTCGAGCGAGCCGCGCACGGTGTGGTAGCGCACGCCCGGCAGGTCCTTGACGCGACCGCCGCGGATCAGGACCACCGAGTGCTCCTGAAGGTTGTGGCCTTCGCCGCCGATGTACGAGATGACCTCGAAACCGTTGGTGAGGCGGACCTTGGCCACCTTGCGAAGGGCCGAGTTCGGCTTCTTCGGGGTCGTGGTGTACACGCGGGTGCACACGCCACGACGCTGCGGGCAGTTGGCCAGCGCCGGGGAGGCGCTCTTGTAGGTATTGGGCTGACGCGGCTTGCGCACCAGCTGATTGATCGTCGCCATGCTTGGGGATCCTGGATAAAGAACAAGGCAGGCCGGAAACCGGCCCACCGAGAAGCGGGAGTTTACTTCGCGTTAAACGGACCTGTCAACGAGCGACAGGTCGCGTCATTCTGGTTTCCATCGTCCCTGAACCGGACACGAGGGAACGTCCTGTTCCCTCTTTCCGGATGTGGGCAAGCTATCGGCGAGCTTGCCAGCGCACTAGGTCAGCCTTCGGAGCCGGCTTCTTCGGTAGTCTCAGTGGCCGTCGAGACGGCCCGCAAGGTCTCCAGTTCGGAATCGGAAAGCTCCGGCAGCGCGGCCTGGCGCCGCTTGTTGTGGTAAGCCAGGCCCGTACCCGCCGGAATGAGGCGGCCGACGATAACGTTTTCCTTCAGGCCCCGCAAGCTGTCGCGGGTACCGCGCACGGCGGCCTCGGTCAGCACGCGGGTGGTTTCCTGGAAGGAGGCCGCCGAGATGAACGACTCGGTCGCCAGCGAGGCCTTGGTGATGCCCAGCAGGACCGGCTCGTACTTCGCCGGCAGCTCGTTCTTGGCGACGGCCTTGGCATTCTCCTCGACCACCCTGACCTTCTCGGCCTGCTCGCCAGCCATGAAGCGGCTGTCGCCGGCGTCGGTAATCTCGACCTTGCGCAGCATCTGGCGAATGATCACCTCGATGTGCTTGTCGTTGATCTTGACGCCCTGCAGGCGGTAGACGTCCTGGATTTCCTTGACCAGGTAGGCCGCCAGCGGCTCGACGCCCAGCAGGCGCAGGATGTCCTGCGGGTTCGGCTCGCCGTCCACCACGGTCTCGCCCTTGGCGATGTGCTCGCCTTCGTAGACGATGACCTGGCGGTACTTCGGGATGAGCTCTTCGTGCTCGTTGCCCTCGGCGTCCTTGATGATCAGCCGCTGCTTGCCCTTGGTGTCCTTGCCGAAGCTGATGATGCCCGAGACCTCGGCCAGCACCGCCGGGTCCTTCGGCTTGCGGGCCTCGAACAGGTCGGCCACGCGCGGCAGGCCGCCCGTGATGTCGCGGGTCTTGGACGCTTCCTGCGGCACCTTGGTCACCACGTCGCCCACGCCGACGGCGGCGCCGTCCTGCAGGTTGACGACCGAGCGCGGCGGCAGCAGGTACTGCGCCGGCAGGTCGGTGCCCGGGATGCTCAGGTCGTTGCCCTTGGCGTCGACGATGCGCACGATCGGGCGCAGGTCCTTGCCGGCCGAGCCGCGGCGCTTGGGATCGGTGATCTCGCGCGAGGCCAGGCCGGTGAGCTCGTCGGTCTTCTCGATGACGGTGACGCCGTCGACGAAGTCGATGAAGCGCACGAAGCCCGCCACTTCCGACACGATCGGGTGGTTATGCGGGTCCCAGGTGGCGACGGCCTGGCCGGCCTTCACCGCATCGCCGTCCTTGACGTTGATGACGGCGCCGTACGGGAGCTTGTAGCGCTCGCGCTCGCGGCCGTGGTTGTCGAGCACCGACAGCTCGCCCGAACGCGACACCGCCACCAGGTGGCCCTTGTCGTGCTGGACGTGCTTGAGGTTGTTGAACTTGATGGTGCCGGTGGTCTTGACCGTGATGTTGTCCACGGCGGCCGCACGCGAAGCCGCGCCGCCGATATGGAACGTACGCATGGTCAGCTGCGTGCCGGGCTCGCCGATCGACTGGGCCGCGACGACGCCGACGGCCTCGCCGAGGTTGACGATGTGGCCACGGGCCAGGTCGCGGCCGTAGCAGTGGGCGCAGATGCCGAAGGCGCTCTCGCAGCTCATCGCCGAACGCACCTTGATCGACTGCACGCCGGCGGTCTCGAGCTTGTCGACCCAGGCTTCGTCGAGCAGCGTGTTGCGGGTGACGATCGGATCCTCGTCGTTGCCCGGCAGGTACACGTCCTCGGCCACGATGCGACCCAGCACGCGGTCGCGCAGCGGCTCGACCACGTCGCCGCCTTCCACGATCGGGGTCATGGTCAGGCCGTTGGTGGTGCCGCAATCGGACTCGGTGACCACCACGTCCTGGGCGACGTCGACCAGGCGGCGGGTGAGGTAACCGGAGTTCGCGGTCTTCAGCGCGGTGTCCGCGAGGCCCTTGCGGGCGCCGTGGGTCGAGATGAAGTACTGCAGGACGTTCAGGCCCTCGCGGAAGTTCGCGGTGATCGGCGTCTCGATGATCGAGCCGTCCGGGCGGGCCATCAGGCCGCGCATGCCCGCCAGCTGGCGGATCTGCGCCTGCGAACCACGGGCGCCGGAGTCGGCCATGATGTAGACCGAGTTCATCGACTTCTGGTCGACGGTCTGGCCCTGCACATTGGCCACCTTGTCGGTGCCGATGGCTTCCATCATCGCCTTGGCCACGCGCTCGTTGGTGCGCGACCAGATGTCCACGACCTTGTTGTAGCGCTCGCCGGCGGTGACCAGGCCGCTCTGGTACTGCTCCTGGATCTCCAGGACCTCGGCCTCGGCCTCGGCCAGGATGTCCTTCTTCTCCGGCGGGATGATCATGTCGTCGATGCCGATCGACACGCCCGCGCGGGTGGCGAACGAGAAGCCGGTGTACATCAGCTTGTCGGCGAAGATGACCGTGTGCTTCAGGCCCAGCATGCGGTAGCACGAGTTGATCAGGCGGCTGATGGCCTTCTTGGTCAGCTCGGTGTTGGCCAGCGCGAACGGCAGGCCGTCCGGCAGGATCTCGGCCAGCAGGGCGCGGCCGACCGTCGTCTCGACGATGGCCGACTTCAGGTGGCGCTCGCCGTTCTCGTCGATCTCCTCGCGCTTGATGCGCACCTTGACCTTGGCGTGCAGCTCGGCCACACGGTTGTCGTAGGCGCGGCGCGCCTCGCCGACGTTTGCGAACACCATGCCCTCGCCCTTCTTGTTCTCGAGCGCGCGGGTCATGTAGTACAGGCCCAGGACGACGTCCTGGGTCGGCACGATGATCGGCTCGCCGTTGGCGGGCGACAGGATGTTGTTGGACGACATCATCAGCGCGCGGGCTTCCAGCTGGGCCTCGAGGCTCAGCGGGACGTGCACGGCCATCTGGTCGCCGTCGAAGTCGGCGTTGAACGCGGTGCAGACCAGCGGGTGCAGCTGGATGGCCTTGCCCTCGATCAGCACCGGCTCGAAGGCCTGGATGCCCAGGCGGTGCAGGGTCGGGGCGCGGTTGAGCAGGACCGGGTGCTCGCGGATGACCTCCTCGAGGATGTCCCAGACCTCGGCCGACTCACGCTCGACCAGCTTCTTGGCCGCCTTGATGGTGGTGGCCAGGCCGCGGCGCTGCAGCTTGGCGAAGATGAAGGGCTTGAACAGCTCCAGCGCCATCTTCTTCGGCAGGCCGCACTCGTGCAGGCGCAGGGTCGGGCCGACCACGATGACCGAACGGCCGGAGTAGTCGACGCGCTTGCCCAGCAGGTTTTGGCGGAAGCGGCCCTGCTTGCCCTTGATCATGTCGGCCAGCGACTTGAGCGGGCGCTTGTTGGTGCCGGTGATGGCGCGGCCGCGGCGGCCGTTGTCCATCAGGGCGTCCACCGACTCCTGCAGCATGCGCTTCTCGTTGCGCACGATGATGTCGGGCGCGTTGAGCTCGAGCAGGCGCTTGAGGCGGTTGTTGCGGTTGATGACGCGACGGTAGAGGTCGTTGAGGTCGGAGGTCGCGAAGCGGCCGCCGTCCAGCGGCACCAGCGGACGCAGGTCCGGCGGCAGCACCGGCAGCACCGTCATCACCATCCACTCCGGGCGGTTGCCCGAGTCGATGAAGGCCTCCATCAGCTTGATGCGCTTGGTGAGGCGCTTGAGCTTGGTCTCGGAGTTGGTGGCGGCGATCTCTTCCTTCAGGCGCAGCAGCTCGGCGTTGAGGTCGATCGTGCGCAGCAGGTGGTAGACCGCCTCGGCGCCCATCAGGGCGTCGAAGTCGTCGCCATGCTCCTGGCGCGCGGTCAGGAACTGCTCCTCGGTGAGCAGCTGGCCGCGCTCGAGCGTGGTCAGGCCCGGCTCGATGACCACGTAGGCCTCGAAGTACAGGATGCGCTCGATGTCACGCAGGGTCATGTCCAGCATCAGGCCGATGCGCGAGGGCAGCGACTTGAGGAACCAGATGTGCGCGGTCGGGCTGGCCAGCTCGATGTGGCCCATGCGCTCGCGGCGCACCTTGGCCAGCGTCACTTCCGTGCCGCACTTCTCGCAGACCACGCCACGGTGCTTCATGCGCTTGTACTTGCCGCACAGGCACTCGTAGTCCTTGATCGGGCCGAAGATCGCGGCGCAGAACAGGCCGTCGCGCTCGGGCTTGAAGGTACGGTAGTTGATGGTCTCCGGCTTCTTGACTTCGCCGAACGACCACGAACGGATCAGGTCCGGCGAAGCCAGGCCGATCTTGATGCCGTCGAAATCCAGCGACTGGCGCTGCTGGTTGAACAGATTCAGTAGATCTTTCATTTTTGGTTCTCCTGTTCCCGGCGCCCTATCACTGCTCTTCCAGCTCGATGTTGATAGCCAGCGAGCGGATTTCCTTGACCAGCACGTTGAACGACTCCGGCATGCCGGCGGTCATCTCGTGTTCGCCATCGACGATGTTCTTGTACATCTGGTTGCGGCCCTGCACGTCGTCCGACTTGACGGTCAGCATTTCCTGCAGGGTGTACGCCGCGCCGTAGGCCTCGAGGGCCCACACTTCCATCTCGCCGAAGCGCTGGCCGCCGAACTGCGCCTTGCCGCCCAGCGGCTGCTGGGTGACGAGCGAGTACGGGCCGGTCGAGCGGGCGTGCATCTTGTCGTCGACCAGGTGGTTGAGCTTGAGCATGTGCATGTAGCCCACGGTCACCGGGCGGTCGAACGCCTCGCCGGTGCGGCCGTCGAACAGCGTGGTCTGACCGCTCTCGGGGAGCTCGGCCAGCTTGAGCATCGACTTGATCTCGGCCTCGGCGGCGCCGTCGAAGACCGGGGTGGCCATCGGCACGCCGTCGGTGAGGTTGCGGGCCAGGCCCAGCAGCTCGGCATCGCTGAACTGGGACAGGTCGACGCGGTCGCCGGCCAGCTTCTTGTCGTGGTTGTAGATCTGGTCGAGGAACTTGCGCAGTTCGGCGACCTTCTCCTGGGCCTCGAGCATGCGCTGGATCTTCTGGCCCAGGCCCTTGGCGGCCCAGCCCAGGTGGACTTCCAGCACCTGGCCGATGTTCATTCGGCTCGGCACGCCCAGCGGGTTGAGGACGATGTCCACGGTCTGGCCGTCGGCCATGTAGGGCATGTCCTGCACCGGCACGATGGTGGACACGACGCCCTTGTTGCCGTGGCGGCCGGCCATCTTGTCGCCCGGCTGGATGCGGCGCTTCACGGCCAGGAAGACCTTGACCATCTTGAGCACGCCCGGGGCGAGGTCGTCGCCCTGGGTGATCTTGCCGCGCTTGTCCTGGAAGCGCTTCTCGAATTCCTTCTCGTGGGCTTCGATCTGCTTCTGGGCGCGCTCGACCATCTCGGCCGCGTCCTCGTCCTTCATGCGGATCGAGAACCAGTCGTCCTTCTTCAGGCCGTCGAGGTACTCGCCGGTGATCTCGGCGCCCTTCTTCAGGCCGTTCGGGCCGCCGTTGGCGACCTTGCCGACCAGCTGGGTGCGCAGGCGGGCGTAGATGGCGCCCTCGAGGATGCGGAACTGGTCGTCGAAGTCCTTCTTGACGCGCTTGATCTCGGATTCCTCGATCTGGCGCGCGCGCTTGTCCTTCTCGATGCCGTCGCGGGTGAAGACCTGCACGTCGATGACGGTGCCGTCCATGCCCGGGGGCACGCGCAGCGAGCTGTCCTTAACGTCGGAGGCCTTCTCGCCGAAGATGGCGCGAAGCAGCTTCTCTTCCGGGGTCAGCTGGCTCTCGCCCTTCGGGGTGACCTTGCCGACCATGATGTCGCCGGCGCGCACTTCCGCGCCGATGTACACCACGCCCGACTCGTCCAGGCGGCCCAGGGCCTGCTCGGAGACGTTCGGGATGTCGGCGGTGATCTCCTCGGGACCGAGCTTGGTGTCGCGCGCGACGCAGGTCAGCTCTTCGATGTGGATCGTGGTGTAGCGATCCTGCTCGACCACGCGCTCGGAGAGCAGGATCGAGTCCTCGAAGTTGTAGCCGTTCCACGGCATGAACGCGACCAGCATGTTCTGGCCCAGGGCCAGCTCGCCGATGTCGGTGGACGGGCCGTCGGCCAGCACGTCGCCGCGGGCCACGCGGTCGCCCACGTTCACCAGCGGACGCTGGTTGATGCAGGTGTTCTGGTTCGAGCGGGTGTACTTGACCAGCGTGTAGATGTCGACGCCGGCGTCGTTGCCGTGGATCTCGCTCTCGTTGACGCGCACCACGATGCGGCCCGCGTCGACCTGGTCGATCACGCCGCCGCGCAGGGCGTTGACGGTGACGCCCGAGTCACGCGCCACGGCGCGCTCGATGCCGGTGCCGACCAGCGGCTTCTGGGCGCGCAGGGTCGGGACGGCCTGGCGCTGCATGTTCGCGCCCATCAGGGCGCGGTTGGCGTCGTCGTGCTCGATGAAGGGCACCAGCGCGGCCGCGACCGACACCGACTGCATCGGCGAGACGTCCATGTACTGGATCTCGCTCGGCGGCTTGAGCAGGGTCTCGGCCTGGAAGCGGCAGGGCACGAACGGGGCCTGGAAGCTGCCGTCCTTGTTGAGCTCGGCGTTGGCCTGGGCGATGGCGTACTCGTGCTCCTCGATGGCCGACAGGAACTCGACCTGGTCGGTGACCTTGCCGTCCACGACCTTGCGGTACGGGGTTTCGAGGAAACCGTACTTGTTCGAGCGGGCGTACACGGCCAGCGAGTTGATCAGGCCGATGTTCGGGCCTTCCGGGGTCTCGATGGTGCAGACGCGGCCGTAGTGGGTCGGGTGCACGTCGCGCACTTCGAAGCCGGCGCGCTCGCGGGTCAGGCCGCCCGGGCCAAGGGCCGACACGCGGCGCTTGTGGGTGACTTCCGAGAGCGGGTTGTTCTGGTCCATGAACTGCGACAGCTGCGAGGAGCCGAAGAACTCCTTGATCGCGGCGGCCACCGGCTTGGCGTTGATCAGGTCCTGCGGGGTCAGGCCGTCGGACTCGGCCAGCGACAGGCGCTCCTTCACGGCGCGCTCGACGCGCACCAGGCCGACGCGGAACACGTTCTCGGCCATCTCGCCGACCGAACGCACGCGGCGGTTGCCCAGGTGGTCGATGTCGTCGACGATGCCGCGGCCGTTGCGGATTTCGCAAAGCGTGCGGATGACGTCGAGGATGTCGGAGGTCTCGCCGAGCTCGGCGACCAGCGACTTGGCCATCTCGTCGTTGCGCTCGGCGAAGTACTTGTGGTCGAACAGCACGGGCGCGCCGGTGGTTTCCTTGCGGCCCACGCGGCGGTTGAACTTCATGCGGCCCACGCCCGAGAGGTCGTAGCGCTCGAAGGTGAAGAACAGGTTGTAGAACAGGTTCTGCGCGGCGTCCTTGGTCGGCGGCTCGCCCGGGCGCATCATGCGGTAGATCTCGACCAGGGCCTCGAGCTGGGTCTTGGTCGGGTCGATGCGCAGGGTGTTGGACAGGTACGGAGGGTGCCGATGGTGTCGATGCCGGCCTTGCGCAGCTTCTCGACGTTGGCCTCGTTGAGCTCGTCGTTGGCCACGGCCAGCACTTCGCCCGACTTGGTGTCGATGACGTCGTGGGCCAGGATGCGGCCGTACAGGTACTCGTCCGGCACCGCGAGGGTGTCGACCTTGGCCTGCTCGAGCTGCTTGACGTGGCGCGCGGTGATGCGCTTGCCGGCCTCGACGACGACCTTGCCGCCGATCACCAGGTCGAAGTTCAGGGTCTCGCCGCGCAGGCGCTCGGCCACCAGCTCCAGCTCCACGCCGTCCTTCTTGGCGATGTGGAAGGTGTTGATGTCGAAGAAGAGCTTGAGCATCTCCTCGTTGTTGTAGCCGAGGGCGCGCAGCAGGATCGACACCGGCAGCTTGCGGCGGCGGTCGATGCGGGTGAACACGCAGTCCTTGGGGTCGAACTCGAAGTCGAGCCAGGAACCACGGTAGGGAATGATGCGGGCGCTGTAGAGCAGCTTGCCCGAGCTGTGGGTCTTGCCGCGGTCGTGGTCGAAGAACACGCCCGGCGAGCGGTGCAGCTGCGAGACGATGACGCGCTCGGTGCCGTTGACGATGAAGGTGCCGTTGTCGGTCATCAGGGGCAGCTCGCCCATGTAGACCTCCTGCTCCTTCACGTACTTGATGGCCTTGGTCGACGACTCGCGGTCGTAGATGACCAGGCGCACGGTCACGCGCAGCGGGGCGCCGTAGGTCAGGCCGCGGTTGCGGCACTCGCGCTCGTCGAACGGGGGCTCGCCGAGCTTGTAGCTCACGTACTCCAGGGCGGCATTGCCCGAGTAGCTCGTGATCGGGAACACCGACTTGAGGGCGGCGTGCAGGCCGCGGTCTTCGCGCTTGTCGCCGTTGGCGCCTTCCTGCAGGAACTCGCGGTACGAGTCCATCTGGATGGCCAGCAGGTACGGCACGTCAAGGACGGCGCGGCGCTTGCCGAAGTCCTTGCGGATGCGCTTCTTTTCGGTGAAGGAGTACGTCATGGTGAGCTACCGCCTCGGGTATCTGTGGTCCGCGCGTCCGCGGCCCTTGGGGGAACGTCAAACTGCCAGTGGGAAGTCGCTGGTATTGCCGGCACCAGCACGCCCTCTCCCGCTACTTCACACTGGCAACTCGCCTGTCTTGCAACGGCCGCTCCAGGAACGGCCAAAGGCCGGGGGCTTTCGCCCCCAGCCTCAGGTGGTCGCCGATGACATCCGGCGACGCAATGAAGCGCTTACTTGAGCTCAACCGTGGCGCCGGCAGCCTCGAGGTCCTTCTTGAACTTCGCGGAATCGTCCTTGGAGACGCCTTCCTTGACGGTCTGCGGGGCGCCTTCGACGAGGTCCTTGGCTTCCTTCAGGCCCAGGCCGGTGATGGCGCGGATGGCCTTGATGACCTCGACCTTCTTCTCGCCGGCAGCCTTCAGGATGACGGTGAACTCGGTCTGCTCCTCGGCCGGGGCGGCGGCGGCGGCCGGGCCGGCGGCCATCATGACCGGGGCGGCGGCGGAGACGCCGAACTTCTCTTCGATGGCCTTGACCAGCTCCATGACTTCCATCAGGGACTTGGCGGCGATGGCCTCGACGATCTGCTCGTTGGAAAGGGACATTTTGATTACCTCTGGATATTTATCTGGATGGTTTGGATATCAGCGGATCGTCGCTCAGGCGGTTTCCGCCGCGGCCTCGGCCGGGGCTTGATCACCACCACCGCCCTGCTTGTCGGCCACGGCCTTGACGGCGCGGGCGAACATGGCGGCCGGCTCGGCCAGGACGCGGGCCAGCATGGCCAGGGCCTGTTCGCGGGTCGGCAGCGAGGCGAGGACTTCGACGTGGCTGGCCGGGTACAGCTGGCCGCCGACGGCGACCACCTTCGGCTGCAGCTTGTCGTTGCCCTTGGCGAACTCCTTGATCAGGCGACCGGCGGCGCCGGGCTCCTCGAGCGAGAACGCATACAGCAGCGGGCCGACGAGCACGTCCTTGACGCACTCGTATTCCGTGCCGGCGACGGCGCGGGTGGCCAGGGTGTTCTTCACTACCTTGAGGAACACGCCCGACTCACGGGCCTTCTTGCGCATCGCGGTCAGCTGGCTGACCGTGGTGCCTGCGTACTCAGCTGCGATCAGGGAGTGCGCCTTGGCGGCAACGTCCGCCAGCTCGGCGACAACTTCTTGCTTTTGGGACAGATTAAGAGCCATTGCACTCCTCCAATTGGACTCCACCCGCGGCTCCAGCCGCTGGTGGTCTTGGGCGACGCCGTTCCCTCGGCGTCGGGGACGCGGATGCGTCCCGGTGGTGGCCACTCCAGATTTCTCCAGGAGGCGGCACCATCTACGCAGGCCCGGCTTCGTTGGAAGCGCGGATTAAGCGATCCCGCTTGCGGCGACGGCGATTCCTTGCCTTTCGTGCATCCCTGCCCGACGTCGACGCGCGCTGACCGCACCTGCGGTCTTTGATGGCTCCGTCGCGGACGCGTCCGCGGCGGCGCCTTCAAAACTCTGGCCGGCCGGGGTCGCGACCCCGGCCGGCCTGGAACGATTACTTCGCCAGCGACAGCGAGGACTGGTCGATGACCACGCCCACGCCCATCGTCGAGCTCAGCGAGACCTTCTGCAGGTACTGGCCCTTGGCGGCGGCCGGCTTGGCCTTCACCAGGTCGCCCAGCAGGGCGTGCAGGTTGGTCTTGAGGGACTCGGCGTCGAAGCTGGCCTTGCCGATGGTGCAGTGGATGATGCCGGCCTTGTCGGTGCGGTAGCGCACCTGGCCCGCCTTGGCGTTGCGCACGGCGCCGGCGGCGTCCGGCGACACGGTGCCGACCTTCGGGTTCGGCATCAGGCCGCGCGGGCCCAGCACCTGGCCGAGCTTGCCGACCACGCGCATGGCGTCCGGCGTGGCGATGACCACGTCGTAGTTCAGGTCGCCGGCCAGCATCTTGTCGGCCAGGTCGTCCATGCCGACCACGTCGGCGCCGGCGGCCAGGGCCTCGTCGGCCTTGGCGCCCGCCGGGCAGAACACGGCCACGCGCACCGACTTGCCGGTGCCGGCCGGCAGCACGGTCGAACCGCGCACCTGCTGGTCGGACTTCTTGGCATCCACGCCGAGGCGCACGGCCACGTCCACGGACTCGACGAACTTGGTCTTCGAGTTGGACTGGATGATCTTCAGGGCCTCGTCGATCGAGTAGGCCTTGCCCGGGACGACCTGGGCCTGCAGGGCCTTGTAACGCTTGGAAATCTTCGCCATGTCTTAGCCCTCCACCACGAGACCCATGCTGCGGGCGCTACCAGCAATGGTGCGCACCGCGGCGTCGAGCGAAGCCGCCGTCAGGTCGGGTTCCTTCGCCTTGGCGATGTCCTCGAGCTGCTTGCGGGTGACCTTGCCCACCTTCTCGGTGTTCGGACGCTTGGAGCCCGAGCTGATGCCGGCGGCCTTCTTGAGCAGCACGGTGGCCGGGGTGCTCTTGGTGACGAAGGTGAAGGTGCGGTCCGAGTACGCGGTGATGATCACCGGGGTCGGCAGGCCGGGCTCGAGCTTGGAGGTGGCGGCGTTGAACGCCTTGCAGAACTCCATGATGTTCAGGCCGCGCTGGCCCAGGGCCGGGCCGACCGGCGGCGAGGGGTTGGCCTGGCCGGCCTTCACCTGCAGCTTGATGTAACCAACTACTTTCTTAGCCATTGTCTTGTCTCCGGGTGCAAGCGCCTGTTGTCAGGCTCCCCATCGTGCCGGGTGGGTTCGTGCCCCGGCTTCCACGTGTTGCGAAACTCGCGTCAGGCCTTCTCGACCTGTCCGAACTCCAGCTCCACCGGGGTGGAACGGCCGAAGATCGACACCGCCACGCGCAGGCGGCTCTTTTCGTAATTGACTTCCTCGACCACGCCGTTGAAGTCGTTGAACGGGCCCTCGGTGACGCGGACCATCTCGCCCGGCTCGAACAGCACCTTGGGCTTGGGCTTGTCGGCACCGTCCTGCACGCGGCGGAGGATGACGTCGGCCTCGCGGTCCTGGATCGGCAGCGGGCGCTCGGCGGTGCCGCCGATGAAGCCCATCACCTTCGGGGTTTCCTTGATCAGGTGCCAGCTCTCGTCGTCGATGCGCGGGATGCCGGCCTCGTCGGTGGTCTCGATCTGCACCAGGACGTAGCCCGGGAAGAACTTGCGCTCGGACTTGCGCTTCTGGCCACCGCGCATCTCGACCACTTCCTCGGTCGGGACCAGCACCTGGCCGAACTTCTCCTGCATCCCGGCGCGCGCGATGCGCGTGTCGAGCGCGCGCTGCACCTGGTGCTCGAAGCCCGAGTAGGCGTGGACGACATACCAGCGCTTGGCCACGTTCTTAAGCTCCTTATTGACCCAGCAACAGCCGGATCGCCCACGAAATGACAAGGTCGAAGCCCGACAGGATCAGGCTGACGATGACGACCACCACCAGGATGACGCCGGTGGTGCGGGTGGCTTCCTGCCGGGTCGGCCAGACCACCTTGCGCAGCTCGAACATCGATTCGCTGATGAACTCGCGCGCCGCGCGGCCCTTGGCCGTCGCCGACATGATCGCCGCGCCGCCCGCCAGGCCCACCAGCACCAGCATCACGCGGGCGAGGGTCGGCCAGTCGGTCATCCAGTACAGCACCAGGCCGCCCACCGCGACGGCGAGGGCCAGGGCGTACTTGGCGATGTCGGCGGCGCTCGCCGCCTGATCTGAGTGTTCGACCTTCGTGTTCATTCGACTCTTGCCCGGCTGGTGCCGGTTGGTGGTGGTGGCCCCGGGGGACCACCGCCTGCGGATTGGCGCGCCAGGTAGGACTCGAACCTACAACCTGCGGTTTTGGAGACCGCTGCTCTGCCAGTTGAGCTACTGACGCAATGGCATTCCCTTAACGGGCGATGGCGGACCGCTTCCGGCCCGCCATTTCCCGGGTCACCCGACCGGCCGGGGCTGGCCGGGCGACGCGATTACTTGATGATCTTGGCAACCACGCCGGCGCCGACGGTGCGGCCGCCCTCGCGGATGGCGAAACGCAGGCCCTCGTCCATCGCGATCGGGGCGATCAG